>NZ_DAIOFX010000003.1:61465-72378 GCF_036745535.1 Dissulfurispira sp. | reverse complement strand
AAGGGAATTAGCTGATGTTTAAATCAGCCGATAGCGGCGCGCCGCTCTTTTTCATCTCCCTTAATACGGCGCATTCAAACGACGAATGCGGTCAGATAGATTTTATCGTTAAATAGCAGCAAGTATTAACTCGGTCCAATTTGGATGACCATTTAAAATCAAGTGGCGAATAATCTTTTCTGCGAGGAGAGAATATTCTTGGAAATGTTCTCTCACTATATTTATTTTCGCAGGGTCATTACCGCAAAGAATGCCGCTATGTGCAAATTGCTCTTTATCCCGAGAATTTTGTCTGAGGCGAGAAAGTTATTTAGATTTTTTCTGCTACCTCTTGTCCGTATTCGTTAATTGCCCACAGAAACCACATATATCAATTGATAAATCAGATCCCCAAAAGGTACGTGGCTGTCTTTTGATTAGAGGAAATAACTGCTTTAAAAAGCTCTAACAGTTAGCTGATGGTTAGTTACGCTTATCCCCGTATCTGCTGCACATGGATTCTATAAAACCCTGAAGCTCCTTTGGCTCAAGCAGTCTGTCAGGCGGATTAGCGTCCTGAAGCATACAGGCTTTTGTAATTTTTTTCAGAAGGTTAATAACACCGTAATTGATAATATCTTCAGGAAATGAATCAGGGGCATTTTCTATCAGCAAAAGCTCTCCATACCAGCTTTCTTTTGTGGGAGCGATTCCTGCACAGTCATCTCCCCGAATAGCCTTTGGAGTTGCTCCTTTTGACAGTGCCATATTCCTGATACCCATATTTACAAGTTGAAGCCCCTCATGGCAGGATTTGAGCCAAGACCATGCCGCCCCTTTGTAATGGGGAGGAAACGAAACAAATTAACGCCGGAACAATAGATGAATGTACCATCGCCTCTGCTTTTATCAGGCCTTATCACAAAATACATGAAACCGTTAATATAGTCGTAGGTTTTCATACAACATCTGTAGTCTTACTTCTTCCCCTTCTGAATCTTTGCCCACTCGTCTTTCAGGGTAACGATGCGGTTGAAGACAGGTTTTCCCGGTGTTGAATCAACGGTGTCAACACAGAAGTAGCCAAGGCGCTCGAACTGGAATCTGTCTCCGGGCTTTGCGTCTTTCAATGAAGGCTCAAGACGGCATGATTTCAAAACTTCGAGTGATTTTGGATTTATATAATCGGTAAAGTCTTTGCCCTCTTCAACATCGTTTGGATTTTTTTTAATAAAGAGGTAATCATAAAGCCTGACTTCAGCTTCGATGGCATGAGGAGCAGAGACCCAGTGCAGCGTTGCCTTGACCTTTCGGCCATCAGGCGCATCGCCGCCCCTTGTGGCAGGATCATAGGTGCAGTGGAGTTCGACTATCTCTCCGTTTTCATCCTTCACAACATTCTCGCATTTAATGAAATAGGCATACCTCAGCCTTACTTCACGTCCCGGAGCGAGACGAAAGAATTGCTTTGGAGGGGTTTCCATGAAGTCGTCTTTTTCTATATAAAGCACCTTTGAGAATGGAACCTTTCTTGTTCCTGCATTCGGGTCTTCAGGATTGTTTATTGCATCCAGCAATTCCTCCTGACCTTCAGGATAATTATCTATTACCACCTTAAGAGGGCGCAGCACAGCCATTACCCTTGGAGCAACCTTGTTTAAATGCTCGCGCACGCAATACTCAAGGAGTCCCATATCCACGAGGCTTTCTTTTTTGGCAATGCCGATGCGGTTGCAGAAATTTCTGATTGCATCAGGCGTGTATCCTCGCCTTCTCATGCCTGCAAGGGTCGGCATGCGCGGGTCATTCCATCCTTTGACGTATCCCTCATTCACCAGTTTTAAAAGTCTTCTCTTGCTTAATACAGTGTGGCTTAAGTTAAGGCGTGCAAACTCTATCTGTTGGGGATGAAATACATTCAACTGGTCTAAAAACCAGTCGTACAAAGGCCTGTGGTCTTCATACTCCATTGTGCATATGGAATGCGTAACGCCCTCTATTGAATCGCTCTGCCCGTGTGCATAATCATACATAGGGTATATGCACCACTTATCGCCTGTCCTGTGGTGTTTTTCGTGTTTGATGCGGTACATCACAGGATCGCGCATGTTGATATTGCCTGATGCCATATCGATCTTTGCGCGCAGGGTTTTTGAGCCGTCAGGGAATTCCCCCTTCCTCATACGCTCAAAGAGATCGAGATTCTCTTCAACAGAACGGTTGCGATATGGGCTTTCCTTGCCCGGCTCTGTTAGAGTTCCTCGGTACTCGCGTATTTCTTCGGCGGTCAGGTCGCAGACGTACGCCTTGCCCATTTTTATTAATTGCACTGCCCATTCGTACAGCTTGTCAAAGTAGTCTGATGCATAATATAGTCTGTCCCCCCAGTCAAAGCCCAGCCAGCGGACATCCTCTATGATGGAGTCGACATATTCCTGTTCCTCTTTAGTCGGATTTGTATCGTCAAATCTGAGGTTGCAATATCCTCCGAATTCGGCAGCCAGACCGAAGTTAAGGCATATTGATTTAGCGTGACCTATGTGCAGATAGCCGTTAGGTTCAGGCGGAAATCTTGTAATTACCTTGCCTCCATGCTTTCCTGCAGCAACGTCTTCTGCAACAATATTGCGGATAAAATTTGATACCTGCACTTCCATAACCTGATTATTTTAACACATCCTCATTTATAAGATTTATGGTAAAATAAAACCAGCCGAAGTGGCGGAATTGGCAGACGCGCTAGGTTCAGGGTCTAGTGGTCGAAAGGCCGTGCGGGTTCGACTCCCGCCTTCGGCATTGCAGCCCTAAAAAGTCGGAGACTTTTTAGGGATATTTCATTTTCCTGAAAAATGAAAAAAGAAGCCATAAAATTAATCAAAAAGTCTTCCAGAGAAAAGATTCCTGTATCATCCTTGAAAGGAAAGGTCGTGCCGTCCAAGAAGAGAAAACTCATGGAAAAGGCATTAAAAGAAGAAGAAGAAACACTTCAAAGATGAACACACCTTATCCTGACTTCTTAGAAAAGCATCTCGCAGAAAAAGATATAACAACACTCAAAGAAAGAGAATCCCTCCACACGTCCCAGTTCAATAACATCACCTTTGTAAGGCTCTCGCAGGAATATAAATGCTATCCGCGGGGCACTGTTTTTTATGATAAAGGCATTATACCTGGCTATCCGAAGATTATGAGGATACTCCATCTTGCCAATGGAATAAACCGATATTTCAAAAATAAATTCTATGTCGAAGAAAAGGTGGATGGATACAATGTGAGGGTAGCTGCCATAAACGAGACTCCTATTGCATTTACACGGGGAGGATTTGTATGTCCATTTACTACAGACAGAATACAGGACCTCATCGACATTAATTTCTTCAATGAATATCCGGAATACATAATCTGCTGTGAGGTCGTGGGTCCAGGAAGTCCTTACAATACAGAAATCATCCCGTATATCGATGAAGATGTCGTCCTCTTTGCCTTCGACCTTCTAAATGAAAAGGGAAATCATTTGCCTGTAGAAGAACGTTACAGGATATTTGAACGCTTTAATATGCAGCAGATAAGAAGATGGGGGCCGTTTAATGTATCGGGCGGCACATCGGATGTGGATGCCGTAAAAAATATTATCCTCGAACTGGACAGGGATGGCAGGGAAGGAATAGTGATCAAGCCTGTTTCCGATGGCAAACCGGTAAAGTATGTCACGCTATCTTCATGTCTCAGGGATTTGCAGGCAACAACCCATCTCATCACAGAGCTACCCACGGGTTTCTTTACGCAGAGGATATTGAGGGCTGTGTTTTTCTGCCACGAATTCGGAATACCGTTCAGCAGCGAATATCTTATAAGCTCTGCAAAGGCATTGTACCTCATACCAGAAGAGACTTTAAGGGCAGTGGCAGAAGGCGAAAGCGTAAAGGAGTTTTTTGATGTAAGGGTGAGAAACAAAAATACGGTGGATGAATTAATACACCACCTGAACCGCTCAGGCGTCCGCACCCAGCTTGTATCCGTGGAAAAATCGGGCGATTATTACAGGGCAAAGTTTTACAGGATCTACATCAAGGGCACAAGAAAACTAAGGCACAGGCTCATGGGCAAGGGATTTTTTGATTAACTCTGTCCTCTTTATGGCGCTCATCAGGTATTCCTTGAACTTCTCAGGAAAGAGCCATCGTATGCCCAACTTTTCAGCCCATTTTATCAGACCATGGTCTGCTGTAATGAGCAGGGCATCAAGCTCCATTGCGAGCAAAAGCAGGTCCACGTCCTCCTTGCTGTCGATTATGCCTTCACGCAGCGCCTCTCTGTATTTCCTCCTCATGTCCTGAATAATCTCATCAGCCTTTTTGCTCTCCGCACTCCTTACAGCCTTCTCTGCAACCCTCAACCCCTTATTCACCCTTTCCCTTATATCCTCGATTAGCTCGTACAATAGAAAGGCTGGGGTTTTCAATTCATGTTTCTTCGGAGGCTTCTGGTGCAAAATCAGGAGGAGCTCTGCAGGTATTTTGTCTCTCTCTACAAAGTGCAGAAGCTCCTCAAAAATGGAAGGAGGCATGTAAAATTCAAGCACGTGTATCTGTGCTGCGAGGAAAAGAAATGTCTCCAAAGCCTCTGTGGGATTACTACCGAGACTTGTCCTCACATCAGGATTTACAAAGAGGCTCGTATCCAGAACAACATTTAACGGCTGTGATGCGTGATGGGTAATGGGTAATGGGGTTATTTTTGAACCTTTCCTTTTTGGTTTTGAGACTTTATTATCTTTTAACTCGTTACTCATTACTGATGACTCATCACTATTCTTACGCTTCGCAGGTGCCATATATATCAAGGCGGTAAGTATTCCATTCCATGCACTGGGGACATCTCCCTGACCAGTCCTCCGACCTGAAACCGCAATTGGAGCAGCAGTACTGTATCCTGAAGGGACGCCGTATCCCGCATGCCTTTTTTAGCTCGTCAAGCGCCTTTGGAATCTGGTTTCTCTTTATATACAATTCACCCCGCAGGCTGAAAAGCTCTGGCACGGAAAAAACATTGGTATCTATGGAATTCAATAAATCCATCGCATCCTCCACCATCTCAAGCCTGTAGTAAAGTTTTCCGAGGAGAAATCTCAGCCCGTTGTCCTGCGGGCTTTTCGCTATAGCATTCCTGTAAAACCGTATCAGTCTTCCCGGCTCTCCAACATTGATGAGCAGGTCTTCGAGGCGTACAAGTATTATTATGGATTTCAACTGCTCGTATGCCTTTTCCAGGAAGTTTATGGCCTCCTCTGTTTCTCCTCTGGTCAGGATGACCTCTGCAAGGCCGAGATAAGCAGGGATAAAACCGTCATTCATCTTAATCATTGTCCTGAATGCCTTTTCTGCCTTCTCCAATTCGCCGCTTTCGAGGCTTGAGCGTGCATATTCATATTTATAGCCGAGCAGTCTGTGTTCTTCCTGCTGCTTGTCGCTTTCGCTGTGCTCGAGCTTGATTATTGTCCTCTGCAGGGACAGGAGATCATCCCACATATCCTTCTTTTCAAGGATTGCACGCTTCCTGTAAAGGGCAGTAAGGTTTTCAGAATCTATATCGAGTATCTCATCGAGGTATTTAAGGGCATCGTCATGCCTCTGCATCCTCTCCGTCACTGTCTCTATGGAAAGAAGCGCCTGCAGATTTTTTGGATCGATGTCTTTTGCCTTTCTGTAATAGTCTAATGCAGTCTTGTAATCCTTGTTATTGAGAGATATGTCGCCGAGTCTCAAAAGGGCATCTATATGCTCCGGGTCTTCCTTGAGTATCTCCTTCAAGGCATCCTTTGCCTCTTCTTCTTTATCGCCGAGTATGGCATTCAGGGCCCTTGAATAGAACTCCTGTATCCTCGCCTCTCTTTTCTGCCTCTTCTGATACTGGAGATTGTCTATGACCCGCTTTGTATCGCGTATAAAGAAAATAATGAGTACAGCAAGGGCGCCCACGGTTGTAGAGAGGAGAATGAGGGCAATCTTCGGGATCTCATAACTGCTTCCGAAAGGAACCTTTATGCTCACAATATCTTTATTCTCGACAGCGAAAAACCCGAGTATTGCAAGAAAGACCAAAAATATCAGTATTGCTATCTTGCCCATCAGTTCACTTCGCAAGTGGGACTTTGTCCCCTTGCGAAAACCCCCCTTTTTACAAAATTTCTAAGTTGTTATTAATATCTCTGACATTAATAATGATAATTCTTACCTTTTATAATGGTCATTGCCCTGTAAAGCTGCTCCAGAAATACCAATCTCGTCATTTCATGAGTTAAGGTCATCTTTGACAATGCAATAGTATCTGACGCCTTCTCCCTGACTTCATCAGAAACCCCTAATGCACCGCCCATAACAAAATCGACACTGCTTTTATCATTTAAATATCGGGAAAATCTATCGAACTAAATTCTTTCCCGCGCTCATCGAGCAATATATAAGAATCTGTCTGTTTCAATATCCTCCTGCCCTCCATGGAACGTGCCTCATCCCTTATCTTCCCTTTTTCGTCTTTTATCTCTATTATAGAAATCTGAGCCATGTGTCTTAGCAATTTAAGGTAGTGATTAATTCCTTCAATCAGATACCGCTCCTTTGTCCTGCCCACCCAGAATATCCTAATTTTCACTTCTCACTTCTGACTTCCAGCTTCTCACTTACTTGTATCCTCGGTGCATCCAGCCAGAACTTCTCAAGCTCATAATACGCCCTTGTCTTTTCTTCAAAGACATGGACAATTACATCTCCATAATCCATCAAAACCCATCGGGCAGTATTCAAGCCTTCGATGCCCGCTGGCTTTTGCCTGTGTCCCCTTAATTTCTTCTCCACATTTTCGACGATTGCCTTGACCTGTGTGGTGCTTTCGCCAGAGCAGACGACAAAATAATCTGCAATTATCGTAAGGTCCTTTAATTCGAGGACGACTGTGTCCTTTGCCTTTTTATCCAGTGCCGCCTGTGCAGCCTCTATTGCCTTAGCCTTGCTTTCTATGTGCGTAATGCTCCTTTCTGATTTTTGTGACTATTATAGCAGAATTTAAGGCCAATTTCTCAGGATTCAAGCAAAAACTGCACTAATGCCACCGATACAATTGCCGCTGTCTCTGCACGGAGAACCCGTTTGCCGAGTGTCGTTCTGATAAGCCCATGCTCCTCTGGCAGCTTTACTTCTTCGACTGTAAAACCGCCTTCAGGGCCGACAAAAAGGTGAATGGGTGAATCGGTGAATGGGTGAATCGGTGAAGGAGAAATTTTAAGAACCGCCTCTTTCAAAGATATTCCTCCTTCTTCCCAGAAAATAAGTCCGTTCATCTTTTCATTACTCCAATACTCCATCACTCCTTTTTTTTCATTGTCTTGACCCTCCAAAAATTCATTAAATTGAATCGGCTCATGAACAGTCGGGATAACTGTCCTTCCGCACTGCTCTGCAGCCTCCTCTGCAATCTTCTGCCACCTCTTCACCTTTCTCGTCTCCTTAACAATACACCTTTCAGTAATAAGCGGAATTATCTCTTTTACTCCAAGTTCGGTAGCCTTTTGAATAACCAAATCCATTTTCTCGCCCTTCAGTATTCCCTGGCATAAGATAAGATTTAATGCAGATTCGGTATACAGTGCCATTTCACGGAGTATGTTTATGAAAACATGTTTCTTTGCAATCTCAGCAACCCCAGCCTCATATGCCTTCCCTTTGCCGTCAATGATTGTAATAACATCGCCTTTTTTGCATCTCAGAACAGAAATGAGATAATGAGATTTGTCGACATTAAGTTTAATGCCTTCTTTTTTTGCTATATCTTCAGGGGGAACGAATATTCTCAAAGATATCTACACCGAAAACAGGTCCTTCAGCTTATTCTTAAACCCCTTTGTCTCCTCTACATTCTCCTCGCTTATGCGTGCGAATTCTTCGAGGAGTTCCCTCTGCCGCGGAGTGAGTTTTTTCGGCACATCTATATAAACGCTTACTATCTGGTCTCCCCTCTGGTGGCTTCCGAGTCTCGGCATGCCTTTGCCCTTTAGATGGAAGGATTTTCCTGAAGATGTGCCTGCAGGAATCTTGAGTTTAGCAGGCCCGTTCAGCGTTGGGACTTCTATCTCGCCTCCGAAAACAGCCTTTGGAAAGGATAAAGGCACCTGACAGTAAATGTCCATGCCATCCCTTTTGAAGAATGAATGTTCATCTACATTTATGACCACATACAAATCTCCGGGAGGGCCGCCATAACTTCCGAAATCACCTTCACCGCTCAGTCTCAACCGTGAGCCATTGTCAACTCCTGCTGGTATCTTTACCGATATTTCCCTCTGAACCCTGACCTTACCGTTCCCTTTGCAACTCTTGCATGTACTTGTGATTATCCTTCCCGTGCCATGACACTTCCCGCATGTTTTTGAAACACTGAAAAATCCCTGCTGGAATCTTATATGTCCTGTTCCTTTGCAATTGGGGCAGGTTTCAGGTGATGTGCCTGGTTCAGCGCCTGTTCCACTGCATACATCGCATGGCTGCCACCTCGGAACCTTTATGGTAATTTCAGAGCCGAAGGCAGCATCTTCGAGGGTTATGTTGAGGTTGTATCTTAGGTCAGCGCCCTTTGTGGGCTTTGCCTTTTTATATCCGCCAAATGTGCCGAAGAAGTCATCGAATATGTCTTCGAATATATCTGTAAAGCCGCCAAATCCAGTGCCTGCACCGGCTTCGAATCCTCCAAATCCAGCGCCTGCACCAAAGCCCTCTGGTGTGCCGTACCTGTCGTAATTGGCGCGCTTTTTAGCATCACCAAGACATGCGTATGCCTCGTTTATCTCCTTGAATTTTTCCTCTGCCTCTTTGTCGCCCTGATTCCTATCAGGATGGTATTTTAAGGCGAGTTGCCGGAATGCCTTTTTAATCTCGTCCTGAGTGGCATTCCGGCTGACTCCAATAATTTTATAATAATCTTTCATTATTTATTCTTATCCACATCCTCGAATTCTGCTTCAACAACCTCTTCTTCCGTAGATTTGGCCTTGGACTCTGCTCCTGCCCCTGCACCGACCTGCTGTTGCTGCGCTGCCTTGTATACATGCTCGGCAATCTTGTGGGATGCCTTTGTAAGCTCCTCTATCGCTGTCTTAATTTCAGATGCATCGCTGCTGGATTCTTTGACCTTCCTGCATTTTTCGAGGGCAGCCTCAATATCCTTTTTCTCGTCCTCTGTAAGCTTGTCGCTGTATTCCTTAACAGATTTCTCGACAGAATAGATGAGGGTATCAGCATTATTCCTTACCTCAGCCAGCTCTTTTTTCTTATGGTCTTCTGCTGCATGTAATTCTGCATCGCGCATCATCCTTTTTATCTCTTCATCTGTAAGACCGCTGGATGCAGTAATCCTTATGGACTGCTCCTTTCCTGTGCCAAGGTCTTTTGCAGAGACATGGAGTATGCCGTTCGCATCAATATCAAATGTAACATCAATCTGAGGCACGCCCCTCGGTGCAGGAGGTATTCCAACAAGTTCGAATACCCCGAGCAGCTTGTTGTCTGAAGCCATTTCCCTCTCTCCCTGATAGACTTTAATGGTAACGGCAGGCTGATTGTCGGATGCCGTGGAGAATATCTGGGATTTCTTTGTGGGTATTGTCGTATTCCTCTCTATCATCTTTGTAAATATGCCGCCGAGGGTTTCGATACCAAGGGACAGGGGAGTTACATCCAGAAGAAGGACTTCCTTTACCTCACCCTTTAAAACAGCAGCCTGAATAGCAGCGCCAACTGCAACAACTTCGTCGGGATTGACGCCCTTGTGGGGCTCTTTCCCAAAATATTCCTGCACCACTTGCTGCACCTTTGGCGTCCTTGTCTGTCCTCCAACGAGTATAACCTCATCGATATTGCCTGTGGAAAAACCTGCATCAGAAAGCGCCATTTTGCAAGGCCCTATAGTATTCTGTACAAGGTCATCTGTGAGCTGCTCGAACTTTGCCCTTGAGAGCTTCATCAATAAATGCTTCGGTCCTGTGGCATCGGCAGTTATAAACGGCAGGTTTATCTCTGTCTCTGATGCTGTGGAAAGCTCTATCTTTGCCCTTTCAGCAGCCTCCTTCAGTCTCTGGAGAGCCATCTTATCCTGTTTGAGGTCTATTCCCTGCTCCTTTTTGAACTCCTCGACCACCCAATCGATGATCCTCAGATCAAAGTCATCGCCGCCGAGATATGTATCGCCGTTTGTAGATTTAACCTCTATGACGCCCTCTCCTATTTCGAGCACCGAGATATCAAAGGTTCCTCCTCCGAGGTCGTATACAGCAACCCTTTCTTCTTTTTTCTTTTCAAGTCCATATGCGAGAGCCGCTGCAGTAGGCTCATTAATAATCCTCAAGACATTGAGCCCTGCAATCTGTCCTGCATCCTTTGTTGCCTGCCTCTGGCTGTCGTCAAAATATGCAGGGACAGTAATGACCGCTTCTGTAACGGTTTCTCCGAGATAGTCTTCTGCTGCCTGTTTCAGCTTCTGGAGTATCATGGCAGATATCTCGGGTGGAGAATACTTCTTGCCCCTTGCCTCTACATGTGCGTCACCGTTCGGCGCCTCGACTATACGATACGGAAGCCTCTTTTTTGCGTGGTCAACCTGCGAGGAATTATACTTTCTGCCCATCAGCCTTTTTATGGAAAATATGGTATTTTCGGGGTTTGTTATGGCCTGCCTCTTTGCTATCTGCCCGACAAGCCTCTCGCCCTTTTCTGTGAATGCAACAACAGAAGGCGTTGTCCTGTTGCCTTCCTGATTGGGTATTACTACCGGCTCGCCGCCGATCACAACTGCAACAACCGAGTTTGTGGTGCCGAGATCTATTCCTATTGCCTTTCCCATTTTTCCTCCTTGTTCTATTTTAAGTAATTAAGTTATTAAGTTATTAA
>NZ_DAIOFX010000003.1:32103-61365 GCF_036745535.1 Dissulfurispira sp. | reverse complement strand
CGATCTCAGCAGAAACGCCTATTTCTTCGTTTTTTTTAGTTTCTTCCATATTACCGTGTTCATTGGCGTACGACAGTGTTGAGCGATTAGGCTTATCTTCGATCTCAGCAGAAACGCCTATTTCTTCGTTTTTTTTAGTTTCTTCCATATTACCTCCGGCCATCAATCAAATGTCCTGCTTATGCATTTCGCAATGGTATCCACCATGTATATGGCCTTTGAATAGTCCATTCTTTTAGGACCTATCAATGCTATTACGCCCATAGGCCTCTCTCTTTCTTTGTATGTAGAGGCAACCACACTCAGGTTTTTCATCTCTTCAACAGGATTCTCGTTGCCTATTAATACATGCACGCCTTCCGAATCCGAAAGCTCGTCAAGAAGCTTCAGTATGATATGCTTGTCTTTTATGGCCTTCGATATCTCCCTTATCTTTGAGATGTCGGAAAAGTCCGGGAGGTTCATG
Organism: Dissulfurispira sp.; assembly: GCF_036745535.1. NCBI lineage: Bacteria > Pseudomonadati > Nitrospirota > Thermodesulfovibrionia > Thermodesulfovibrionales > Dissulfurispiraceae > Dissulfurispira > Dissulfurispira sp. Next base: position 60,899 of record NZ_DAIOFX010000003.1, on the reverse strand, counting down.
ACATCGTAAAGCCCTGACACATAAACATCGTCCTCAGTAAATGATATTACCTGCTCATATATCTTTATTGCCCTTGCTATCAGCTTGTCCCATAATGCCTTCTCACGGTAGGCCTTTCTTACAAGCAGGTTCTTTATCTCATCTATGGTTCGCCCCGAGTATTCTGCATTAAGATAGTCGGCTATTCTGTTGAGGTCATCCTGCGTAAGCCTTGAATCCACACCAATTATCTTGTTCTTTATCACGCCCTCTTCGGTCATCAGAATGGCTACGACCTTATCTTCCTTGTACCTTATGAAATTTATCCTGTCGAATATCGTCTTTTCGGCCCTTGGAGGCGTTACAACGCCTATATAATTCGACATCATCGAGAGGGAGTTTGTAATCTCCAAAAACATATTGTTTACATCGCTTCTTATGTTGTCGAGCTTTTTAGCAAACTGCTGGACAAAGTCACTCTCTCCTGAATCGAATTCGCCTGTCTCCCTGACGACCATGATGGAATCCACATAAAACCTATAGCCTTTATCCGTTGGAACCCTGCCCGCAGAGGTGTAGGGCTGGCTCAAGAAACCAAGGTCTTCAAGGTCGGCCATTATATTTCTTACAGTAGCAGGTGAAAAACCAAAAGAATACTTTTTTGTTACAAATCTTGAGCCGACAGGGTCAGGCTTGCTTATATAGCTCTGGACAACCGCATAGAGGATCTGCTTGCTTCTCTCATCCAAAAATTCCATCACCATCGTCGTTATCGCCCTGCCTGATACCTGATAATCAAATTATTAGCACTCTCATGCTAAGAGTGCTAATAATTTAACAAGTAGGGAATACTCCTGTCAAGAAGACAGCATTACCACTGGAGCTTTCTCTGCATCAGCCTCTCATACATCTTTGGCGGCATAAATGCCTGCTGGTGGATCTCATCGCTGTAATATCTGGTATCTGTCTTATATTCCCTTCTCATCTGCCTCAAATCGTGCTTCTTTGAAGCTGCAGAGAATGTCCACCAGTTGCCTGCATATGTGGCTATGGGAACGGTATAAAGATCAACAATCGGGAATATCAGCTTCATTGCCTCTTGAACCTCGATTACCAGGTCTTTATGGAAATGGAGAGACTCCGAAAGGGTCACAAACATGCCTTCATCCGTAAGGGAGTCTTTAACAGATTTAAAGAACTCGACTGTGAACAGGCTTTTTGCAAAACCCACGATATCGGTTGAGTCAACGATGACGACATCGATGTCCCCTTCCCTTCCCTTTACAAATTCTGCGCCGTCCATACACTTTATCTCCACACGCTTGTCATCAATTCTGCATGCCACTGTCGGGAAAAACTCCTTTGATACATTGATTACCTCTTCGTCTATCTCGATAAAATAGACCTTTTCCACAGAATCGTGCTTCAAAACCTCTCTGACAGTCCCTCCGTCTCCGCCGCCTATAACTATAACCTTCTTTGGATCCGGATGGGCGTGCATAACGGGATGGACGAGCATCTCATGGTAAAAAAGCTCATCCCTTTCGGTTATCTGCACAACTCCGTCGAGGATGAGCATCTTGCCAAAATGGGGGTTTTGGATAACCATTATCTCCTGAAACTCGCTCTTGCTTTTATGCAGCACCTTTTCAACTTCATACACATATTGGATCGGGGTATATGGGTCTTTTTCGAAAAACTTGATCATTTTGTCCTCCTGTCAATGAGTAAATGGGTAAATGAGTAAATGGGTAAAGACATATAAAATATAAAAAAATATGTTCACTTTCATCAACCCATTAACTCGTCCACTCATTCACTCATATACTCAAATCAGTATCGTCTTCGGTATCGAAAATCCGTTAAACTCGGATGCATACGAAATCGTGTATGCGCCGCTCGAAAGTATCAGTATCCTGTTGCCCACCTCAGGCTCAGGGAGTTCGACCTCCTTGTCTATAACATCGAAGCTGTCGCAGCTCGGCCCTGAAATAGTCCATGTCTTCGGCTCATTCCTGCTTCCAACAACATAGGTATATTTAATGCCTCCGACACTCTCCATCAATCCATTAAAAACCCCCACATCTATATAGAGCCAGTTCTCGTCCCCTCGCATTGCCTTGCCTATAACCGTGGAGACAAATATTCCTGCATCTCCAACAACAGCCCTCCCTGGCTCGATGAATATATCGATATCCTGGGGGAATTTCTGGTATATGACCTTATTGACCTTTTTCTCTATCGTCTCCACATCAACCACATTCTTTGTGTATCGGATCGGATAGCCGCCGCCGATGTTGAGCATTCTAAGTTTTATCCCGTTCCGTTCTGCATTCTCCCAGAGATCCCTGGCCTTATCAACAGCAGTGTTCCAGTTATAGACATTATTGCACTGTGAGCCAACGTGAAAGGTAATGCCTACGGGATTAAGCCCTTTTTCCTTTGCATACACGAGCAGCTCCGATGCAACATCAAGCTCAACCCCAAATTTCTTGCTTAAAGGCCATTCGCTTCCTTCGTTCGGGACAGATAATCTTACATACACATTACATCCAGGAGCATACCTCGCGAGCTTTTCCACCTCCACCATTGAGTCGTAGGCAAAATAGTTCACCCCGTAATCAACTGCCTGCTCTAAGAATTTAAAGGTCTTCATTGGATTGCTCGTTATAATCCTTTCAGGCTCGACACCAAGTGAGGCAAGCATCTGCAATTCTCCCTCTGATGCAATTTCAAAACCTGTGCCGAGGCTGTTCAGAAATCTCAAGACCTCCACATCGGGATTAGCCTTGACAGCATAAAATACCTTTGAGTTCTTGATATTCTTGCCTATGACAGCGACCTTCTCCTTCACAACCTCTTTATCCACAAGAAGATATGGAGGTAGCTCATCGCTTAATGCTATATAATTAAGCACCTTATTCCATGTCGATTTTTTTACAAAATCAGAAGGCATTTCCATCTCTTACTCCAGCTAATTTACTATCCCACTTACCAATGGAGTGAATATTATATAATAAATTCCAGCATATTATATAGTGTGCCTTTTCATATAAATAAGATATTCGATATTGCCCTTCTGGCCGGGGATTGGCGACTGCATCACCCCGATAGTCTGAAGCCCGAGGGCCTCGAGATTTTCCTTCACACGATCCACAGCCTTTAACCTCTTTGCCTCATCCTTTACGATGCCTCCCTTGCCCACTTCTCCCTTTCCAACCTCGAACTGCGGTTTTATGAGGGCTATAATCTCTCCGTTCTCTTTCAGAAACCCTAATACATTTGGCACAACTTTTATTAGTGATATGAATGATACATCGATGGTTACGATGTCTATATCTTCGGGAACCCTCTCCCTTTCGAGGTAGCGTATATTCGTCCTCTCAATAAGCACAACCCCTGGGTCCTGTCTCAGCTTCCATGCAAGCTGTCCGTATCCGACATCGATGCAATAAACCTTTTTGACACCATTCTGAAGCATACAGTCTGTAAATCCGCCTGTTGAAGATCCCACATCCATTGCAATTTTTTCTTTCATCGATATATTGAAATGCCTGATTGCTGCCTCAAGCTTAAGGCCTCCTCGGCTGACATACGGGATATCTTCACCTTTTAGTTCGACTGCTGCGCCTTCGTCAACCATCGCCCCAGCCTTAGTAACAGGAACGCCTCCAACAAAAACCCTGCCTTCCATGATAAGCGCCTGCGCACGCTCACGGCTTGGTGCAATGCCTTTGTCAACAATGATTTTATCGAGACGGGATTTCATTTTGTACCCAAATTGAGCGATTCTAATCTAAAAATATATGTCAGGTGCTGCGAAAAGACTTTAAACCACGCACTTGTGCAAACTTTATCTTGCATCCGTCATCTACTACATTGGATACTTGATGAATAATATATTTAAAATCTCTCGTATGCACTTGAATCAACACTTTTTAAAGTCTTTGAGCAGTAACTGACATATAAAAATCACTCAACTTAGATACAGATTATGACCATTATAGCCTTGCACAATGTTGGCTCAGAAATGCCAGTGCGGTTTTATATATCCCTTCTTCGTCAAGCCCGTATTTCTGCCTGAGAATATTCTGGCTGCCGTGCTCTACGAATTCGTCATCTATGCCAATTCTTTTGACTGCAATATCCGTCAATCCTGCCTTGTTTACGCATTCAAGAACCGCGGAGCCAAAGCCTCCTGCAAGGACATTCTCTTCTACAGTAATTATTCTTTTTGTCCTCTCTGACATTGATATTATGAGTTCCTCATCAAGGGGCTTGATGAACCGTGCATTTACAACGCAGGCATTTATGTCATCTCCCTTCAACATCTCTGCCGCCTTCAATGATGGATGCACTGCATTACCCACAGCAATGATTGCTACACCATCGCCTTCCATCAAAATTTCGAATTTCCCCTTTATTATTTCTGACTTTTGACTCTTAACTCTTGACTCCTGACTCACCTTTCCCCTCGGATACCTTATGGCTGAAGGGCCATTATACTGAACTGCGAACTTAAGCATGTCTTTCAATTCCTGCCCGTCTTTTGGGGCCATTAACAAGAGATTTGGGATATGCCTCAGAAATGATATGTCGAACAAGCCCTGATGCGTTGCGCCGTCCTCGCCCACGATGCCTGCCCTGTCTATGGCAAATACGACAGGGAGGTTCTGGAGGCAGACATCATGGATAATCTCATCATAAGCCCTCTGGATGAATGTGGAGTATATTGCCACAACCGGCTTTAATCCCTGTACTGCAAGGCCTGCTGCAAAGGTTACTGCATGGGGCTCTGCAATGCCAACATCATAAAATCTTTCTGGAAATCTCTCAGCAAATGTTGCAAGGCCTGTCCCCTCTTTCATTGCAGCAGTTATAGCTACAACCCTTTTATCAGCCTCCGCAATTTCCATAAGTGCATTACCGAATACATCGCTGTATGCAAGCGGCGAGATGCAATGGACAACAGGCAAGTTTTCCAGGTTTTCTTCGGCCTTTGACCCTTGACCTTTGACCCCTGACCCTTCTTTCTGTATTCCCGTATCTGCCTCAAATGGCCCCACTCCATGATATATGCACGGGTCTTCCTCTGAAAACTTGTATCCTTTGCCTTTCTTGGTTACTACATGGATTAATGTCGGCTCATTCGCATCTTTAATGCTGTTTAATGTTTCGATCAGTAATGGTATATCATGGCCGTCGATTGGGCCTAAATAATTAAATCCAAGATCCTCAAACAATCCTCCTGGCAGAAAAAATCCCTTCATGCTGCCTTCTGCCTTCTGGGCAATCTTTGCGACTGTTTCTCCGATCTTGGGAATGCCTTCCAAAAATGCCTTTGTCTCTTTCTTGAATTTTTTGTAGAATGTACCTGTCAGGACCTTATTAAGATAGTTGGACAAGGCTCCAACATTCGGAGATATGGACATCTCGTTGTCATTGAGAATTACGATAAGGTCTTTTTTGAGATGCCCCGCATGATTAAGTCCTTCAAACGCCAGTCCTGATGTTAAAGCGCCATCGCCTATAACTGCTATAACCTTATTGGGAATTTGAAATCTGAGATTTGAAATTTGAAATTTTTTAATAATGTCCCTCGCCTCCAGTATTCCAATAGCAGCGGATATGGAAGTAGAACTGTGTCCAGTGCCAAAGGCATCATGGGGACTTTCTGAAATCTTAGGAAACCCTGATAATCCCTTATATTTCCTGAGCGTATGGAAAATATGAAATCTTCCTGTTAAAAGCTTATGGGAGTATGACTGATGTCCCACATCCCAGACAATCTTGTCTTCAGGGGAATTAAAGACATAATGGAGTGCTATGGTCAGTTCCACAACTCCTAAATTAGATGCAAGATGCCCGCCATTAATGGAAACCCTTTCAATGATTACATTTCGCAGTTCCTCGGCAAGGGCATTCAGGTCTTCTGCCTTGAGGGATTTTAAGTCCTGCGGGGATTTTATTTTCTCTATAAACATTTTAAACCAAAATTGAGCTATCCTAATTCAGAAAATATATGTCAGGTGCGGCGAAAAGAGGTGGCTTTGAGCCGTACTTGACATATATAAACATAAGCCTAACTTTTCCTTTCAAGCATATACCTTGCGATAGCCCTCAATGGCTCTGCCTTTTCATCAAAAGTCTCCAGCGAATTGATTGCACCATTAATCAGTTCCTTTGCCTTTTCCCTCGACTTATCTATGCCATAAAGCCTGGGATAAGTCATCTTCTTTTTCTTTTCATCAGAGCCTTTGGACTTGCCTATTACCTCTGTCTCTCCTTCTACATCAAGTATATCATCAATAACCTGAAATGCTAACCCTATATTCTCTCCGTATTTCGTGAGCCTGAACAATTCGTGGTCGCTGCAGTTTGCCAGTATGCCCCCTGAACGGACAGAGACCGTTATGAGTGCAGCGGTCTTGTGGCTATGTATGAAAGATAGTGTTTCTGCATCAGGCTCTGCATCCTCTGATAATAAATCCTGTGCCTGGCCTCCCACCATTCCGTGCGCACCTGCTGCCATGGCAATCTCGCGAATTACTTTTAAAATTGCATAAGGTGAAAAGTGAGAAACATTATGGGTATTGTTGGACAGCAAATAAAAGGCCTCTGTTAACAAGCCGTCCCCTGCTAAAATGGCCATGCCCTCGCCAAAAACCTTATGATTTGTTGGTTTTCCACGCCTGAGGTCATCATTGTCCATTGCAGGGAGGTCATCGTGTATTAATGAGTATGTGTGTATGAACTCAAGGGCAGAGGCATAGGGGATTATGTCTCCTGCCTTAACTTTGTTGTCTTTGGCGCATGCCTCGTATGCTGCAAGACATAAAACAGGCCTTATCCTTTTCCCTCCAGCAGAAAGGGAATATGTCATAGAATCTTGCAGTGTCCTGGGATTGATAGGTGTAGAAAAATACGACTCAAGGAATGAGTCTATCAGTGTTTTTTTTTCTTTAAGGTAGGCCTTTATGTCCATTACTCCCACTCGATAGTCCCGGGAGGCTTTGAGGTTATGTCGTAAACAACCCTGTTCACGCCCTTTACCTCATTGATGACTCTATTTGAAATCCTTTCCATTGCTTCATATGGTATCTTTGCCCAGTCAGCAGTCATTCCGTCGAGGCTCGTGACAGCCCTCACTGCAATCACATTTTCATATGTCCTCTCATCACCCATGACACCAACGCTCTTTGTTGGAAGAAGCACGGCAAATGCCTGCCACAACTCGCCATAAAGTCCTGCCTTTTTTATCTCCTCAAGGACAATGGCGTCAGCCTTTCTGAGGACTTCCGTTCCAGCCCTTGTAATATCACCTATACACCTTATTGCAAGCCCAGGGCCCGGAAATGGATGCCTGTAAATTATCTCGTCTGGCATTCCCAGCTCTTTCCCCAATAAACGGACTTCGTCTTTAAATAATTCTCTCAAGGGCTCAATGAGTTTCAATTTCATCTTTTTAAGCAGGCCGCCCACATTGTGATGGCTCTTGATAACAGCAGACGGACCTTTAAAGGACGTGCTTTCTATAACATCGGGGTACAGTGTCCCCTGTGCGAGGAATCCAACATTCTTGATCTTCATTGCCTCTGCTTCAAATACCCTTATGAACTCATTGCCTATGATCTTTCTCTTCCTCTCAGGGTCTTTAACTCCTCTAAGCCTTTTTAGAAACCTCTCCGATGCATCCACAACACGGATGTCCATATGGAAACTCTTGCGCAGGGTATCTTCAACCTTTTTTGCCTCGCCGGCTCTAAGCAGGCCATTGTCAACAAATATGCATGTAAGCGCATCACCAATTGCTTCATGCACAAGTACCGCAGTAACAGCAGAATCCACCCCTCCGCTTATTCCGCATATAACGCGCTTGTCTCCGACCTTTTCCCTTATATCCTTTTTCGATGTCTCGATAAAGGATTTCATTGTCCATGTTGGTTTAGAGCTGCATATATCATATACAAAGCTCTGGAGTATCTTTTTGCCTTCATCTGTATGGACTACCTCGGGATGGAACTGCAGTGCATAGAATCCCTTTTCTTTATTAGCCATGGCAGCTATTGGCGAATTATCTGTATGGCCAATAGCGGAAAATCCCTTTGGCAGTTTCTCGATCCTGTCTCCGTGGCTCATCCAGACCTTTGTCTTCTTTGATACCCTCTTGAAGATGTCCGAATTGTCGTCAACAATCAGTTCGGCCTTGCCGTATTCCCTTTTTACAGCCTTTGCAACCCTTCCTCCGAGGTAATGGGCCATCAACTGCATGCCGTAGCAGATTCCGAGAACAGGTATGCCGAGTCTGAATACCTCCATGTCAGGTGCAGGCGCTCCCTTGTCATAAACACTGGAAGGACCTCCGGATAGGATAATGCCCTTTGGGTTAAAGGACTTTATCTTTTCGATGGATGCATTAAAGGGGAATATCTCGGAATACACCTTGCTTTCCCTTACCCTTCTCGCTATGAGCTGTGTATATTGTGACCCGAAATCGAGGACGAGTATTTTATCGTTAATCATTGTTCTATCCTGTAGTTTGGTGCTTCCTTCGTGATAATGACATCGTGGACATGGCTCTCTTTCCATCCGGCATTTGTAATCTGGATGAATTTGGCCTTTTCCCTCATCTCTTTGAGGTTCTTGCACCCGCAGTATCCCATGCCAGAACGAAGGCCTCCGATAAGCTGATGTATGCTCTGTGAAAGAGGTCCTTTGTAAGGCACCCTTCCTTCAACGCCTTCAGGAACAAGTTTTTCCTTTTCAACCCCTGCCTGTCCGTATCTGTCCTTTGCACCCTGTTCCATTGCACCGAGGGATCCCATGCCCCTGTAAACCTTGTAACTTCTGCCCTGATAGAGGATTATCTCGCCGGGTGATTCAGCAGTTCCTGCAAAGAGGCTTCCTATCATGACGCAGTGCGCTCCTGCTGCAAGTGCCTTTGTTATGTCGCCTGAATACCTTATGCCTCCATCTGCAATCAGAGGTATATTCGCCTTAGATGCCACGGCATAGCAGTTATTTATTGCTGTGAGCTGGGGAACGCCTGCGCCTGCAACTATCCTCGTGGTGCATATGGAGCCGGGACCTATTCCTATTTTTACTGCGTCGGCGCCTGCCTTTATGAGGTCTCTTGCTCCCTCAGAGGTAGCAACGTTTCCGGCTATAACATCAATATCAAATCGTTTCTTTATTTCTTTAAGTGTATTAATAACCGCCTTTGAATGGCCGTGGGCAGTATCGATGGCTATAATATCAACACCCGCCTTGACAAGGAGTTCAGTTCTGTATAGGGCATCTTCGCCAACCCCAACTGCACCGCCCACTCTCAGCCTGCCCAGCCTGTCCTTGCATGCATGGGGATACTTCTTCCTCTTTTCTATGTCCTTTATTGTGATTAAACCCTTTAAGTTGAAGTCATCATCTACTATGGGCAGTTTTTCTATTTTATATTCGTGGAGCAGCTTTTTTGCCTTTTCCAGAGTAGTGCCAACCGGCGCTGTAATGAGCCTCTCCTTTGTCATTACCTCGCTGACCTTCTTCTTCACATTGGTCTCGAACCTCAGGTCTCTGTTGGTGAGTATTCCCACAAGCTTTCCTTTTAATGTAACAGGCACGCCTGAAATCTTGTATCTCTCCATAAGCACAAGGGCGTCCGAAATAGGGGCATCGGGAGCTATTGTTATGGGATCGACAATCATGCCGCTTTCAGATTTCTTCACCTTATCAACTTCGAGGGCCTGCTTCTGGGGTGACACTGCCCTGTGGACTATACCGAGACCTCCTTCCCTTGCGATGGCTATGGCGAGGCCTGCCTCTGTAACGGTGTCCATTGCTGCGCTGATAATTGGGATGTTGAGGGTTATGTTTCTGGTCAGTTTTGTACTTATATCCACGTCCCTCGGAAGGACATCGGATTTGGAAGGCAATAAAAGGACATCATCAAATGTTAGGCCTGTTGGCAACTTGTCATCAAGCATTTGTTTACCCCTTTGAAAGATTAATCGGAATTATAACATGTTTTTGTGCATTTCCAAAAGGGATATAGCTAAGATATGAGGTCCATATTGACCTTGAACTTCATCCTCTGCTTTACGCTGTCCACATAAGACTTTATGGCTGCATTGCTTTCATCCGCAAGTATTGCCTGCCTTGCCTCATTAACCTTCTTCTCATCACCCGCTACGCCCTTCAAATCCAGCGGATTTATATCGATGGCAGATGCGATGAACCTCCTCATCTTAATAATCGTAAGCTGTTGTCTCATTGAGTTCTCAAACATCCCGGGTGTAAGCCTGTTGAGATCAAGGGTTCTGAAATATACATCCTTCCGGAAAATGCCGTCCCTCATAAATCGAGGGTCATTCACAATTGCATCCTGAAGTTCCTTATCTGTCACCTTTACTCCCAATTCTGCAGCCGAAATCAAAAGCACCCTCTCATCTATGAGACTGTTAAGTACCGTCTCTTTGAGTTTCAGGCTCTTTTCCATCTCTTCATTAAACTTTTCTTTATAAATATCCCTTAATTGCTGCCTTACATTCTCGTATGCCCTCCAGTACTCCTCAACAGTAATCTTCTCCTTGCCTATTTCGGCAACGCTCACAGCAGTAGGCTTATCGAAAGTGCCAACTCCCCAGAATATAAAGGAGAGAATTACAATGAAAAACAGAAAATAAAAGAATTTCGCATGTTTTCTCATGGTCTTTAGCATCGATTAATACCTCCTGCTACTCTTCAGGATTTTCGAACCTGATATCCACGCTCTTTTCAGGAACGACTGTAGATATGGCATGTTTGTAGATAAGCTGTTCGTTCGCCTCTTTAAGCAAGACAACGAAATTGTCAAATCCCTTGATTACGCCTTTTAATCTGACGCCATTCGTGAGATAAACCACTACAGGGATCTTTTCCTTTCTCAACTGGTTTAGGAAGCTGTCCTGAAGATTCTGGCCCTTATTCCCTCCCATAAAAATTTCCTCCGCATTATTATTGTTTTTATTACCATAAATGATTTTGTTTAATAATTCAAGCACTATGTTATAATATGTTATAATGGATTATGCCAATTTTTGAATATAAATGCGATAAATGCGGACATGAATTCGAAAAGCTCGTTTTCGGCAACTCAAAAGCAACCTGTCCCGTATGCAGAGCAGAAGATGTCAAAAAGAAATTCTCTGTTTTCGGCATGAGCGGTGTGGAACACCAGACATCCTCCGGATGTTCTTCCTGCAGTTCAAGTTCCTGCAGTTCTTGCAAATAAAAACAATCTTTTATGCCTGTCTTTCAATTGTCAGAAAAACTTATTTTTCCTTCGCCTGAATTCTCAGAACCAGATGGTCTTTTGGCAGTAGGAGGCGACCTCAGCGAAGAGCGCCTTTTGCTTGCCTACTCCATGGGAATTTTCCCCTGGTATTCTGAAGACTCTCCGATATTATGGTGGTCTCCAGACCCCCGCCTCGTAATGATACCTGAAGAACTCAAATTATCAAGGAGTCTAAGACAGGTTATCAATAAAAACACTTTTAAAATAACGATGGACAATGCCTTTGAAGATGTTATAAGGAGTTGCGCGGACGTGCATAAGAAAAGGCATAGCGGAACATGGATTACAGAAGAAATGATAGACGCCTATATAAATCTCCATAATTCAGGATTTGCCCATTCTGTTGAGAGTTGGTACGAGGGCGAATTGGCCGGAGGTCTCTATGGGGTATCGCTGGGAGGAGCTTTTTTCGGAGAATCCATGTTCAGCAAAAAGTCCAATGCCTCTAAGGTCGCCTTTGTTTACCTCGTCCAGAAATCGATAAACTGGGGTTTCGGATTGATTGACTGTCAGGTAACAACAGAGCATCTGATGAGCCTCGGCGCAAAGGAAGTCCCCCGCGCCGAATTTATGAAAATGTTAAAACAGGCACTAAAAATGCCTACGAGGCGAGGCACGTGGAATACAGCACTAAACTAATCTGCCGGATACCCGAAGGGATTTGCCCTGAGTATGTTGTCCACCTTGAGAGGCTTGCCCTTTAGAACAAACACCGCCATGCCTCTCTCTTCCGTGGTCTTCCCGCCCTTCTGCCATGTGCCTTTCCATGAGATATTGAGATGCACCACATTGTCTTCTATTTCAACCCACACCGGACTGAATGTCAGGTCAACAGAATCAAAGGGTTTAAAGGCACTGCTGATCGTCCTGAACCCTTCCCTCGTTGAGTTCTTTTCAATGGTCGATAGGTCTTTTTTTGCATATGCTTCCCTTATCTTTTCAGCAAGGGAGAATGCCTCTGTTGCCATCTTTGAATCCTCGGATACCTTTTTGACCTCGCCCTTACCGCATGAAGCAACAAAAACAAATACTATAATTGCATAAACCAAAAGCCTCTTCATAAAAACCTCCGCTCTTTTATAGCTCCACTGAATTATAATGAAACACGGCTTTAAAGTCCAATCATAATACTGCTATCATATAACTATGAAGCCGGACATAAAAATAGTATGCCAGAACAGAAAGGCATATCATGACTACAGCATTGAAGAGACAATCGAGGCAGGCATCCAGCTTTTAGGCACAGAGGTCAAGTCCCTGAGAGAAGGCAAGGCCAACCTTAAAGACAGCTATGTCCTGATTAAAGATGCAAAGGTCATTCTGCTCAATTGCCACATAAGCCCTTATTCTCACGGCAACATCTTGAACCACGACCCCCTGAGAACAAGGAAGCTCCTGCTTCACAGGAAAGAGATAGAGAGATTAAGAGGCAAGATGCAGCAGAAGGGTTACACATTGATCCCGCTTAAGATATATTTCAAAGGCCCTTATGCAAAGGTTGAGATAGGTCTTGCAAAAGGCAAGAAGCAATATGAAAAACGGGAGACGATAAAAGAGCGGGAAGCAAAAAGGGCGATAGAAAAGGCGATGAAAAATCGCTAAATATGTTATTATATAAATAACAGTTCAAGCCGTTTAAATGGTTTAAGCTGTTCAACCGGGGGCGATAGGGCTCGACGGGGGTTATGAGGCTCAAGTGGCATGCGGTGGCTCCATCACCACCTAAAAAGATGGAAAAACACAAACGCCAACAACGAACTGGCACTCGCTGCTTAACCAATAGCAGCACGCTCCTCTGAGGTTGCCTGTGCTTCAGGGACAGCGTCGATCAGCAGGCTGCCGCTGGATGACTCCTTTAAATCCAGCGAAAGCTTAAGGGATAGGATATCAGCAGGCCTGCCTGCCGGCAATCTGGTATCCGAAAATAAATAGGCTGGATAAGCATGTAGAGGCTTGAGAGTAGTACTTTCGGACGCGGGTTCGATTCCCGCCGCCTCCACCAAATGGAAGTATTTTCTGAACTAAAGCACTTTATTTTTTACCCGATAACTAAAGCAAGAAAGGATTCGAAGGAGTTGGCCATGGAAAGGCAGAAAATCAAAGAAATTGTATCCATACTCATGGAGAGTTCCATATATTTTGAGTATCCGTTAAAGCAGCGGCTGGAAATCATCCGTGGATTGATATCGAGAGTCAATTGGTGTTAGCCCGTTAAATCCCTCCAATCCCTTGTCTTCGTCAAATGCAGGGATATTTCCCTCCCCAGTCCCCCCTTGACTTTTGTGCTGATGGTTTAGATACAATATGCTCCTCAGGTGCCGAAGTGCTTAATAGGGAATCCCGTGCAATTCGGGAGCGGTCCCGCCGCTGTAACCGGGGACGAAAGCCAATGAGCCACTGTCCGCTCATATACAGATGCAAACAGGATGGGAAGGCTGGCGAGTAGGCCAAACTATAGAAACTACCCGGGAGCCAGAAGACCTGCCTGACGACAGAAATTAGGGAATAGGATTTAAAGCCTTCACGTGGATGAAGGAGAGGATGAAGTGAAACAGGGTGCAATCCTCATGGCATTTTGCCATGAGGATTTTTTATTTTTAGGGGTGCTGAGTTGATAACATTCATCATAGGCGGTGCGAGAAGCGGAAAAAGCAGGTTTGCCCTGCAGCTTGCCAATAATTATATCTCTTCTAAAGAGGGGGTTCATGGAGGAGATGCAATCTCCTCCATGCGCAAGGCATATATTGCTACTGCACAGGCCATGGATGATGAGATGAAGGAACGGATTAAGAAACACAAAAAAGAACGGCCAGGTGAGTGGACAACCTTCGAAGAGCCGCTGAATATCTCGACACTGATATCTGACATTCATAAAAGCTATGATATAATCCTTCTTGACTGCCTGACACTATGGCTTTCAAATCTGATGCTTAATAATAAGGATGTTGAAGCAGAAACAGAGTCTTTTATTTCTTCCTTATCCACTATTCACTGTTCACTATTCACTGTTTCGAACGAGGTCGGTCTTGGAATCGTCCCTGACAACGCATTATCAAGGAGATTCAGAGATTTATCAGGCTATTTAAACCAAAAGATGGCAGCCTTAGCAGACGAAGTATATCTTGTGACCGCAGGAATACCTTTAAAAATAAAGTAGGAGAAGACAGATGGATTCACTCAATGCAACACTAAAAAATATCAAGTCAGTAAATGAAGAATGGTATGGCTTGGCTCAAAAGCACCTCGACAATCTCACAAAGCCCCTCGGAAGCCTCGGAAGGCTTGAGGAGTTTGCACGGAGATTTGTCGCCATTACCGAAAACAAAAATCCGGTTCTGGATAAAAAGGTCATCTTCACTTTCGCAGGGGACCACGGAGTTACAGAAGATGGCGTATCAGCCTATCCTAAAGAGGTTACGCCGCAGATGGTATTTAATTTCCTGAGAGGAGGTGCAGGCATCAATGTCCTTGCAAGGCATGCAGGAGCAGAGGTTGTTGTTGTGGATATAGGCGTTGACCACGATTTTGGAGAGATTAAAGGCCTGGTAAACATGAAGGTAATAAAAGGAACCAAAAACTTCACAAAAGGCCCTGCAATGACAAGGGATGAGGCAATAAGATGCATAGATGTAGGAATCGAGCTTGCAAATGGATATGCAAAAAAGGGCTATAAGATATTCGGCACAGGAGAGATGGGGATAGGGAATACAACGCCGTCAAGCGCTATTGCATCTGTGCTTACAGGAAAGCCTGTCTCGGAGGTTACAGGCAAAGGTACGGGAATAACTGACGAGTCATTAAAAAGAAAGATTACGGTAATAGAAGATGGCATAAACTTGAATAAGCCAAATCCTGAAGACGCAATAGACGTCCTCGCAAAAGTGGGCGGTGCAGAGATTGGAGGCATCGCGGGATTGGTCCTCGGTGCAGCATCAAACAGGATTCCGGTTGTCATTGACGGGTTCATCTCCACAGCAGGCGCATTAATCGCATATTGCATCGAGCCAAGGGTAAAAGATTATATGTTTGCAGCCCATAACTCCGTTGAAATTGGGCACAAGGCAATGCTCGATAAAATGGGGTTAAGGCCTGTCCTTGACCTTGATTTGAGGCTCGGTGAAGGCACAGGCGCAGCATTGGCAATGCTTATGATAGAGGCAGGATTAAAGATATATAAAGAAATGGCAACCTTTGGCGAGGCCGGGGTTTCAAGCGAGATACAGAATTAAATGAAGCAATTACTCCTTGCATTCCAGTTTCTTACGATAGTACCTGTAAGGGTGAATGGTGGTGTCTCCGAAAAAGAGATAGCGCAATCAGCAGCCTTTTTCCCTTTAGCAGGTGCATTTCAGGGACTGCTGGGGGTTTTATCTGCCATGCTGTTTTTAAAGATATTTTCTCCAGAAATTGCAGTAGGGCTGATTATTTCAATGCTAATAATAAGCAACGGGGGCTTTCACCTTGACGGACTTGCAGACACTTTTGATGCACTGTCTGTGAAATCAACAGGAGATAGAGAAACGGACATTGAGAAAAGGCTTGCTGTGATGAAAGACAGCACAACAGGGGCCATAGGAGTTGTCGCCATAGTTTCTGTAATCCTGCTCAAGTTCCTCTTCATAAGCAGCCTCTTTACAAATTCATCCATATTTACAGTTTATTCCATGCTGTTTCTCATGCCTGTGTTTTCAAAGTGGATAATGGTTATAGCCATGCATCACGGCACATCAGCACGGCAGGATGGCCTCGGCAGAATATTCCTGAATAATGTAAAAATAAATACTGTCGTATTTTCATCACTGCTGGTCATTGTGCTGTACATACTGATAGCGGAACTGCACCTCTTAAAGGTTTACGGGACAGGCAGTGTAACACTGGTTATTATGCTATTTGCACTTTTGTATATGTTCAGCTTCATGACAGTGAAGTTCTGCAATAAAAAATTCAACGGCCTCACTGGTGATAATTTAGGCGCGCTGAGCGAGATCTCGGAAATATTGTTTTTAATGGTGATAACAGTATGGTTACGACACTTTATTTAGTCAGGCACGGCGAGACCGAAGGCAGTGAAGTAAAACGATACAAAGGGAGCATTGATGTGCCTTTGTCAAAAAAGGGCATAAGGCAGATGGAGCAAGTTGCCAAGTATTTAAATAGGTCATATAAGTCCTATAAGACCTATAATGGCTTGAAAGCCGTTTACTGCTCTCCCCTTATCAGGGCATTAAAGAGTGCAGAGATAGTTGCTAAACCTCATGGTTTAAAACCCATTGAAATACCTGACTTGAGAGAAAGGAGTTTCGGCATATGGGAGGGAATGTCATTCAATGAAATAAAAGATAAGTATCCGGAGGAATTCGAGGCATGGGTAAGCAATCCACTTAAATACAGTCCCATGGGAGGAGAGAGCACACTTGAGGTCAGAGACAGGGTCATAATCGCTTTGAACAAAATTCTGAATGATCACAACTCTCAGGGGGCAATAAATATCGCTATAGTCGCTCACGGTGGCGTTAACAGAATAATCCTCTGCCATATAATGGGGATTCCACTTGAGAATATATTCAGGATAGAGCAGGATAATGCTGCTGTGAATATCATCGAGTTCTGGGAAAAGTACCCTATTGTAAAGCTCTTAAATGGAGGCCCAATTGGCTAAAACTTTGATGATACAGGGAACAGGCTCTGGAGCAGGCAAAAGCCTGATTGTAGCTGCACTCTGCAGGATTTTCAGAGATATGGGCATCAATACAGCTCCTTTCAAGGCGCAGAACATGGCGCTGAATTCATATATAACCATTGATGGCGGAGAAATAGGAAGGGCGCAGGCATTGCAGGCAGAGGCAGCAAGGATAGAACCCACAATTGATATGAATCCGGTATTGCTCAAGGCATCAGGGGATATGGGCTCTCAGGTAATTATTCAGGGAAAAGTACATTCCACAATGAAGGCAAAGGAGTATTATGCCTTTAAAAAAACCGCATGGGAGGCTGTAAAGGAATCCTTTGAAAGACTTTCTCAGAAATATGAGTTCATAATCATGGAAGGCGCGGGAAGCCCTGCAGAGATAAACCTCATGGATGTGGATATTGTAAACATGTCCATGTCCAAACATGCAAAGGCGCCTGTAATTTTAGTGGGTGATATAGATAAAGGGGGAGTCTTTGCATCTCTCTATGGAACCATCAAGCTCCTCGGAAGGGATAGCAGATATATCAAGGCATTTATTATTAACAAATTTCGCGGGGATATTGGAATACTCAGTCCTGGACTCGAAATGATAAAGGACAGAACAGGGAAACCAGTAATAGGGGTATTGCCATATATAAAAGATATAGGGCTGCCCGAGGAGGATGGACTGGCCCTTCAGAAAATTTCAAATTTCAAATTTCAAATTTCAAATCATGAAAGAATAAAGATAGTAATCGTCAAACTGCAATACATATCCAACTTCACAGACTTTGACCCGTTTTTATACGAGCCCGATGTTGAGCTTGTATATTCCGATAATCCGGCTGACATAGAAAATGCTGACATTGTTATCATACCCGGGACAAAAAATACCGTGAAAGACTTGCTATTCTTGAAGGAAAGACATCTCAATGAAAGCATCATGAGGGCTTATGCAAAGGGAGTTCAGATTATCGGCATGTGCGGCGGATACCAGATGCTCGGCAAAAAAATATATGACCCATATGGCGTAGAGAGCAGTCACAAAGAGATTGAAGGCATAGGTCTTCTGAATATAGAGACGGTATTTGAGAAAACAAAGGTAACATACCAGACAGAGGTTGAAATAGTCAGGGGTTCAGAGTTAGGAGTTCAGAATTCAGATAATAGGAAATTAAAAAGCTACGAGATTCATATGGGCACAAGTAAGGGTGATATAGGATTATTTAAGATAAGAAGACTCTCAACCCATTCACCCATTCACCCATGCACCCATTCACCGGTTTTTGATGGCTCTAAAAACAACAACTGCTGGGGGACTTATCTGCATGGGATTTTTGAAAATGACCCATTCAGAAGGGGGATAATAAACAATGTAAGAAAGAATAAGAATCTCCCGCCTCTCGATTTGACTGTAAGATATTCCGAGAT
Organism: Dissulfurispira sp.; assembly: GCF_036745535.1. NCBI lineage: Bacteria > Pseudomonadati > Nitrospirota > Thermodesulfovibrionia > Thermodesulfovibrionales > Dissulfurispiraceae > Dissulfurispira > Dissulfurispira sp. The sequence continues at coordinate 42,489 of NZ_DAIOFX010000003.1, read as the reverse complement.
CAAAGATATGGCAATCGATAACCTCGCATATGTTGTAAAGGAAAACATAGATATGGATTTCATAAAGAGGCTTGTCAAAATATGATGGACTTTACCTCGCCATTTATCATTCATCCATTAATACTCCTTCTGGCATTCCTGCTGGATCTCGCCATTGGCGATCCCGGATGGCTGCCCCATCCGGTAAGGATTATAGGAAGCGCTATTGCCAAAACAGAGGTAATTTTGAGAAGGTATCTAAAAACACCTTTGCAAGAAAAATCCGGAGGCGTTCTTCTTGTTATCATGATTGTTGTTCCTGTGTTTGGAATTGCATTTTTTATTCAAAAAATAATCGTGTCCAATACTCCATCACTCCATTACTCCATAAATGCCTTAGGCTTAATTGTGCTCATTTATCTTACGTCCACCACAATTGCTGTCAGAGAATTAATCAATTCCGCAAGAATTGTAATCGAATCGGTAAAAAATAAAGATATAGAGTCGGCAAAAAGCAATCTGGGAATGATTGTCGGACGCGACACCGGAAACCTTTCCGAGAAGGGGATATTAAAGGCAACAATAGAGACATTATCGGAAAATCTTTCAGACGGCATTATCGCTCCATTGTTTTATCTCGCAATAGGCGGGCTTCCCCTTGCAATGGCATACAAGGCAATAAACACGCTTGATTCTATGGTCGGGTATAAGAATGATAAGTACAAAAACTTCGGCTGGGCAGCAGCACGCCTCGATGACATTGCCAATTATATACCTGCACGAATTAGCGGGATATTGATTGTTATTGTATCTTTCTTTGTTTCCCGTTCACTGTTCACTGTTCACTGTTCACTGAAAACTATGATTAATGATGGGAGAAAGCACTTAAGCCCGAATGCAGGCATCCCTGAGGCTGCCATTGCAGGCGCATTGGGTGTAAAATTAGGAGGACCCTCGACATACAACGGCATCGAGATACAGAAGCCTTACATCGGGATGGAAAAAACAGGAAACTACTTGATTGCCTCTGAAAAGGCAATGGATATAATCAAGGTGTCATCGCTGATTGGAACAGGCATTGCCGTAATTATTCTATATATAAGGATTACAGGATGAACGGGCAGGAGAAAAATTTAGAGCCACACGGCGGGAATATCTACAGGTTCATTGAAGAAAGGAATATCAGGATGGATGAAGTCATTGATTTCAGCGCATCCATAAATCCCCTCGGTGTGCCTGAAAGTGCAATAAAAAAAATCAAAGACAATATCAAATACCTGTGCCATTATCCTGACCCCGATGCAAAACATCTCACACAGGCAATTGCAAAACATCTGGGAATAGACCCTCAATACATCCTGTGCGGAAGCGGCAGTACAGAGCTCATATACCTCACTGTAAGGGCATTAAAACCTGAAAAGGTTCTTATACCCATGCCGACATTTTCGGAATATGAGCGGGCATTCAAGAGCATACATCCCGAAAAGGACATTAAGGGAAAAATTTCGTATTTTGTCCTTTGGGAGAAAGATGCATTCGAAATAAATCCTGAGAAGTTCATTGCTGCAATGTCGGGAAATGATTCATCGGCAACATACAAATCATCCCTCACCACATCAGTGGATATGGCATTCCTTTGCAACCCGAACAACCCTACAGGCAGACTGATGAAAAAAGAGGATGTGCTGAAGATCGCAGAGGCTGCCAGAGGCCTTAAATGCTATCTCGTAGTTGATGAGGCATTCATAGATTTTGTGCCTGAAGAGTCTGTGATTAAAGAGGTTCAAAATAATCCCTACCTTATTGTGCTGAGGTCAATGACGAAATTCTATGCCCTTTCTGGCATAAGAATAGGTTATGGCATATTTCCACAGAACATTCTTGACACTGTTAAAAAGCATAAAGAGCCATGGACCGTAAATACCATTGCACAGACAGCAGGAATTGCTGCGCTAAATGATGCAGGATATAAAACCCAGACATTCAAGGTCATACGTAATGAGAAGAAGGTACTGGAAGACGGCTTCAAATTGCTGGACATCACTTATTTTCCATCAACTGTCAATTTTTATTTAATTAAGCATGAGAATGCCCAAAAGATAATTTCATCCCTTAGAAATAGAGGAGTGATGATAAGGGATTGTTCCAATTTCATGGGACTCGATAGCTCATATATGAGAATTGCAGTAAAATCAAACAAAGACAACATGAAACTGCTTAAGGAGCTTGCGTATATATGCCGGGGGTAGTAATAACAGGCACACACAGCGGCTGCGGGAAGACAACGATTACTTTAGGCGTGCTTGCAGCCTTAAAGAAAAAGGGGATGGCTGTTCAGTCATTCAAGGCAGGCCCTGATTTTATCGATACAGGACTTCACAAAATTATTACAGGCAGACCCTCAAGAAATCTTGATTTGTGGATGTGCGGCGAGGAGTACGTGAAAGCCTGCTTTCATAAACACTCAACAGATGTTGACATATCGATTGTAGAAGGCGTCATGGGCCTGTATGACGGAGACTTCAGCACAGCAAGATTGGCAGATGCGCTTAATCTGCCCGTTATCCTGGTTGTCGATGCGTACGGCATGGCAGAAAGCGCAGGGGCAGTTGTGAAAGGCTTTATGGAACACAAAAATCCAAATTTAATTAAAGGCATAATCTTTAATCGGGTGGCATCGGAAAGGCATTTCAAAAGGCTTAAAAATAGTGTTCGTGGTGTTGAGGTTTTAGGATACCTGCCGAGGGATTTGAACTTCGAGATTCCGCACAGACATCTCGGATTAGCCGTTGCAGAAGAAAATCCTATTGCCGGAGAGAACATTGAAAGGCTTGCGGATGCGGTTTTAAAGCATGTGCATATAGAAGCGATTCTTGCCATGAATGATTACCTTCCAAAGGTAACCATTCATGACTCAATGTCCTTAAAGCAGGGAGGGGACTGTCCCAGATTTACGGGCGCAGCCCCCGTATTTGACGGGGCAGGCTCCGAATCGGGACTGTCCCCGACATCGGCTCCAAGAATCGCTGTTGCTTACGACAAGGCCTTCTGCTTTTATTATGAAGACAATCTTGATTTATTAAAAGACGCCGGAGCGGAGATAATAAAATTCAGCCCTCTTTATGATCAAGCTATCCCTCAAGCCGATGCCATATACATCGGCGGCGGCTATCCAGAGCTTTATGCCAGGGAGCTATCAAAAAACCAATCAATGCTTGAGGCCATTTATAACTGGGCTGACTCAGGAAAGCCAATGTATGCCGAATGCGGAGGCTTAATGTATCTGTCTCAGGGAATCCATGATTTTGAAGGGAATTTCTTTAGAATGGCCGGTGTATTTCCTTTCGAGACACAGATGAAAAATGGACGATCTCATTTAGGCTACAGAGAGGTCATATTAAACGATGACTGCATACACGGCAAAAAAGGAGACAAACTGAGAGGACATGAATTCCATTATTCGGAGATAAAGCCTTCAGCCCTAACTACCTGTTATTCACTGTTTGATAATACTGGCCAAGATCTTCAAAACGAAGGATACAGGATTAAAAATACCCTTGCGAGCTATGTGCATCTGCATTTTGGAAGCAATAGCAATATTGCAAAGACTTTTATAAATTTTATAAAGGAGTGATGATGGAGAACATAATACTTATAGGACACGGAAGTCCTAAAAAAGACGCCAACAACATCGAACTCACAGGCAGGCTTCTGCACAGTGCAATTCATCCAAACTGCAACAACAACTGTGTAAAGGTCGCATACCTTCAGTTTGCAGAGCCCGGGATTGCGGACGCAATCAAGGAGTGTGTTCTTAGCGGGGCCAAAAGGATAATCATCCATCCCTATTTTTTAAGCAGCGGCATACATGTCACAAAGGATATACCGGAGATAATAAAAGAGGCAAAAGATATGTATCCTGACAGGGAATTCATTTACACAGAGCCACTCGGCATCCACGAAAAATTGGTGCATGTGGTGATGGAAAGAATACATACAGCAAATGGGTTAAAACCGCATGATATTGAAAAGAGGAGCTTTGAGATAATCTCTGAGGAGGCCGATTTAAGCGATATGCCGCCAGAGCAATTGCCCATTATAAAAAGGGTAATACATGCCACTGCGGACTTTGAATTCAAAAACACGCTGATGTTTCATCCAGATGCCATAAGGACAGGAATAGATGCTATAAAAGCAGGCAAGAACATCCTTACTGATGTTGAAATGGTAAAAACTGGAATTATCAAAAGATGGCTTGAGCCATACGGCGGAAAGGTTATCTGCAATATCAATGATGAAGATGTTGTCAGGCTCTCAAAGGACACGGGCAAGACCCGTTCTGAAATAGCCATTAAAAAGGCATTGCAGGCAAACAACAATATAGGCATCATCGCTATAGGCAATGCGCCGACCGCATTATTGAAAGTTATCGAAATGCTCAATTCACCTATTCACCCATTCACCCATTCACCCATTCTCGTCGTCGGTGTCCCTGTTGGCTTTGTCAAGGCATTGGAATCAAAGGCACTGCTTGCAGCACAGAAATTTCCGTTTATAACAAATTTAAGCAGAAAGGGTGGCACGCCAGTGGCAGTAGCAATTATAAATGCATTATTAAAAGTATCAAAGGAGAGACTATGAAATTTCAAATTTCAAATTTCAAATTTCAAATTTTTTTATCACTATTCACTATTCACTGTTTACTGTTTACTGTTTCTGATGCCCACGCCATGCATATTTCAGAGGGCATATTGCCATTTAACTGGGCATTGTTCTGGTCAGTCGTTGCAGCACCCTTTGTAGCATGGGGATTGTATAAACTAAAAAAGCAATCTTCAATTGACCTGTCATTCAAACCCTTTGTTGGACTAATGGCAGCAGTTGTCTTCATCATCTCATGCATGCCAATACCCGTGCCGACCGCAGGCACATGCTCCCACCCATGCGGCACAGGAATATCGGGTATACTTGTCGGCCCCGCAATCAGCATACTGATTGCGGCAGTGGCATTGCTTATTCAGGCATTATTCCTTGCTCATGGAGGTCTAAGCACATGGGGCGCAAATATAGTATCAATGGGCGTGATGGGCTCCTTTGCAGGATTCTTGACCTTCAGGGCATTGCGCTCACTGAAAATAAACATGGCAGTCTCGGGATTCATGGCAGGATTGTTTGCAGACTGGGCAACATACTTCACCACATCGGTTGAGCTTGCATCAGGCATAAAGGGAGACTCTCCATTCATGCCGCTTTTCTGGAAAATACTCATTGCATTCATACCTACACAGTTGCCCCTCGGAATCCTTGAGGGTGCAATGACAGCAGGAATGGTTGTACTGCTTTATAAAAAGCGTCCAGATCTTCTTGTAAAGATGCGTGTCCTTAAGCCCGAGGAGGTGACAGCATGAGATTTCAGATTTCAAATTTCAAATTTCAAATTTTCTTGATTGTTTTCTTACTGTTCGCTATTCACTGTTCACTATTCACTGTTGTTTTTGCCTCTGACAAATGGTCCGGCGTTGACGAATCCGTAATAGAGAAATTCGCAAAGGAGCATGGCAGGGAGGCAAAAGAACCATTGATAAACACAGACCAGGGAGACCTGCTGCTCTTTGTCTTTCTCCTCGCAGGTGCAGTAGGAGGATTTGCAGCAGGATATTATTGGAGGTCACTGACAGAGGGCAGAAGCCGGAAGTCAGAAGCAAGAATACAGGTTACAGGAAACAAATAGAGGCATGGAACTATTTTCTGAATATTTCAAAAAAGAACATATCCTTTCAAAGATCGATGCAAGGGTAAAGATACTTGTCAGCCTTGCCATTCTTGTAATGGTCTTGAGCTATAAGGGCTTTGCCCTTCCATTGTTCGTAACATCAATATGCCTCTTTCTCTGCATGTGGATGAGAATACCGTTGAAGGTCTTTTTATTAAGATTTTCAGAGCCGGTCTTCATTGCATCAATAATAATCCTCCTGAAATTATTTTTTTCAGGAAAGGATGTGCTTTTTACAATCAACATTCTAAATATAAGTATTTCAGGGTATAAAGACGGACTTATGGATGGGTTGATGATTGCAATCAGAATTTTGGGCGCGGTCTCCATTGTTGCTGTAATGGGATTTTCTACGCCGTTTACGGAATTTATTGCAGGACTTTCATGGCTGAAGGTTCCAAAAGGTTTTATAGAGGTATTGATGTTTGCATATAGATATATTTTTGTTCTCTTTGAGGATGCAATGGTCATTTATAATGCACAGAAAAACCGCCTCGGTTACTCAAACATAAGGCGTGGACTCGGCTCATTCGGCACCCTCGCCGGATCCCTGATGCTCAAGGCATTTGAGCACAGCCACAATATCACAGTGTCAATGATTCAAAGGGGCTATGACGGCAATATGCCTATACTGAAACACAAGCCATTTAAATTGTCAGAGGTTGTCGTCTCGGCACTGGCTATAACAGCAATGGGGATTGTATGGAAGATATAAAAAGCAGTCAGCAGTCAGCAGTCAGCAGTCAGATAAGACTATCTGTAAATATTAATTCATTTAAATATCCTGACGGGACAACAGCCCTGTCTGACATAAGCCTTGAGATAAAAAGGGGTGAATTCATCGGCATACTGGGTTCAAACGGTTCGGGGAAAACAACATTATTAAAGATAATGGACGGACTGCTTAAGGACTTTGAGGGAAATATTCTCCTTGATGGAGCTAATATTAAAAAACTATCTCCAAAAGAGATATATAGAAAGGTTGGTCTTGTCTTTCAAAACCCTGACGACCAGCTTTTTGCTGCAACAGTATTCGAAGATGTGGCATTCGGGCCGATAAATATGGGCTTTTCAGAAAATGAGGTTGTCAGTCGAGTTAATAATGCCCTTAAATATGTGGAGATGGATGGATATGCAAAAAAATCCATTCACAATCTCAGCTTCGGGCAGAAGAAAAGGGTATGCATTGCAGGCCTTCTTGCTATGGGGCATGAGATACTGCTCCTTGATGAACCCACTGCTGGATTAGACCCGATGGGAGAGTATAAAATGATGAATCTCCTCACAAAGCTGAACAAGGGGAATGGAGTAACCATTGTCATGGCTACACACAGCGTTGACCTTGTCCCATTATTCCTCGACAGGCTTTATATTTTAAGCAGGGGTCGTGTTGCGAGGGGAGGCATTCCCGAGGATGTCTTCACAGCGCCGGAGGATATGTCAAATGTCAAACTCAGGCTACCACAGATTGCAGAGCTGATTTACAAGCTAAAGCATGAGGATAATATGCCATTTGAGAGAATCCCTCTCACCATCGGCGGGGCAAGAAGGGAGATAGCGAGGTTGTATGCGTAAAGGGTATATACAGGTTTACACCGGCAACAGCAAGGGTAAAACTACGGCAGCCCTTGGTCTCGCATTGAGGGCAGCAGGCGCAGGACTCAAGGTATTCATTGCCCAATTTATTAAGAAAAGGCGATGCAGCGAGCACAAGGCACTGGATAGGTTTAAAGACCTGATTACCATCAAACAGTACGGAACAGGATTTCTAAAGGGAAAAAGGCCTGCGAAATCAGAGATCGAAGCAGCCCAAAAAGGATTTGAAGAGGTGAAAAACATAATTTCATCTAAAACCTATGACATGGTGGTGCTGGATGAGATAAATGTTGCAATACACCACAAACTCCTGAATGTCGAAGACATTGTGGATCTGTTAAATTCCAGGCCTCCGAACACGGAGATTGTTCTTACAGGTAGATATGCCGATGAGAAAATTATAGAAATGGCAGACCTTGTAACAGAAATGAAGGAAATCAAGCATTACTACAAAAAAGGCGTAAAAGCGAGACGGGGTATTGAGCATTGAAAAAAGGCTTCGCTCTGGATATACGACAGGCGCATGCGCTGCTGCAGCAGCAAAGGCAGCAGCGCTCATGTTGTTGGGCGGACAGAAAACAATAAGCAGTGTCGAGATACTATTTCCTGACGGTAGCAGGCATAAATTCAGGATTCAAAATTCAAAATTCAAGATTCAAGATAAAACAGCCTTTGCATCGGTGATCAAAGATGCAGGCGACGACCCTGATATAACAAATGGTGCCGAGATAATAGCGGAGGTGAGACTGACAAAGCAGCACAAGCAAGTAGGGGACTGTCCCAGATTTACGGGCGCAGCCCCCGTATTTGACGGGGCAGGCTCCGAATCGGGACTGTCCCCGACATCGGCGATGATTATCAAAGGCGGCACTGGTGTCGGCATAGCAACAAAGCCGGGACTTCCTGTGCCTGTCGGCGAGGCAGCAATAAATCCGGTGCCGAGAAAGATGATAAAAGAGGCGGTAATGGAAGCACTTCAGCAATCAGCTATCTGCAATCCGCAAGTAGGGGACTGTCCCAGATTTACGGGCGCAGCCCCCGTATTTGACGGGGCAGGCTCCGAATCGGGACTGTCCCCGACATCGGCGATTGAAATAACCATTTCGGTTGTCGACGGAGAAAACCTTGCCAAAAAAACATTAAATGCACGTCTTGGAATAATCGGAGGCATTTCTATTCTCGGAACAACAGGCATTGTAAGACCCATATCCTCGGAGGCATGGACAGCAACAATCACATCATCAATGGATGTAGCAAGGGCAATGGGACATGATGAGATTGTTCTCTCGGCAGGAAGGGCCTCCGAATTGTCGCACATAAAAAGATACAAACTTCCCGAGGAATGTTATGTGATGATGGGAGATTATCTTGAGTTTTCACTCCTTGAGGCAAAAAGACATGGGTTTAGAAAAATACATCTATGTGCCCAGTGGGCAAAGATGCTCAAAATTGCTATGACAACACCCCAAACTCATGTGAGGTATGGAGCGCTCGATACGAAAAAGGCAGTATGGTTCTTAAACACACTCGGAATTAATGTTCCTCAAGGTTTACAATTCAATACCGCCCGTGAGGTTTTTGATTTTATCCAATCAGCGTTCAGCGTTCAGCAATCAGCAATTTTTTCAAAGGTCTGTTCTGCTGCCCGAAAATATGCAGAAAGTATAACATCAGGATTGCCTGTCATTGCCCATCTTGTTTCATACGAAGGAGAGATAGTCACAAGTAGTGAATAGTTGACATATGTCATACAAATGTTTACAATTAAGATATGGTGATTTTTGATGCATCGACATTAATTCTTCTTGCAAAAATAGATATGTTGGAATTGTTCATATCGAGCTTTCAGGGGAAGGTTTTAATGCCGGAGAGCGTTGCTTTAGAGGTAGGCAGGGCAGAATATGAGGACTCTCCCCTTATACGGAAACTGCTTGAGAATAAAAAAATAAGCATATTAAAGGTTAAAAATAAGAAGCAGCCAGATAAGCTTATGTCGGATTTTAATATAGACAAAGGTGAGGCCGAAGCAATAAGTCTTGCTATTCAAGAGAATATACACTTTATTGCAACAGATGACAGAAATGCGATAAGGGCATGCAAAATGTTAAAAATTGAGTTTATTACTGCTATAGCCCTTTTAATAAGGGCTTACGAAAAGAAACTTATCGATATAGATGAAGCGCTTGCTAAATTGCAGAAACTCAAATCTACTGGAAGATATAGCGAATCAATAATCATAGATGCGGAAAGGCATCTGAAAGGAGGCTCATAATGGCAACAAAAACATTAAGCATAAGGATGGACGATAAAGATTATAATTTCATCTCTTATCTTGCAAAAGAAGAAAATGAAGATGTTTCCAAGGCAGTCAGAGAACTTGTGGATCTCGGCAGGGTAATGCTTGCCATGGAAAAATACAAGAAATCAGAAGCATCCATAGAAAAAGCAGCAAGAATAGCAGGCGTTTCTATCTCAAAGATGATGGATATATTTAGAGAGTATGGGGTTGAAGCAAACATAGAATACGAAGACTATTTGAAGTCCCTCAAAAGTCTTAGAAAGGTCTGGTAGGAGAGGTTTATAGACTAACATTGGATAGACTAACAGTTCGTCTATGAATGAGGTGTCGGAAATTGTGGAATTTAAAATTTAACAGAATAAACTGGTCTATTAAATTTTATGCGTAATGCAAGGAGGGCCTATGAAAAAATTATATTTAATGTTTTTAGCAGTCTTTTGCATCCTTTTCCAAAGCGATGTTTTCGCTTTTGACAAAAATGCTGACAAAGCAATAAATCTTGTCGGACATATCGAACAGACATCCTGTTCTCTGTATCCCTTCATGTTATCAGATATAGAAATTGAGACATTACAAAAAAAATGGGAGAGACTATGGGCGTGGAAATCAAAGTAAACCAACATGAAAGTACATATGAGCCATCAAGAAATGATTATATTATTAAATATTTTCCTGAAGTTAGCAGAAGTGCTTACATAACCTGTATTGGTAACTATCCTGTTATATATGCAGTTCAGGG
>NZ_DAIOFX010000003.1:16302-32003 GCF_036745535.1 Dissulfurispira sp. | reverse complement strand
GTTGGATAATTGTATTATTTGGGACGGCCTACTTGTTATTCTTTCCAGAATATAAGTTCATAAGAGATATCATAAAGAAAAGAAATGATTTGTTTGAAAGGGTGTGGATTAAAGGAAGGGTTGAATGGGTAAAAATGATTAATTATCTTGCTTCTCAATACACGGCGGAGGCGGTATGGAAAAGATTTCAAATCGGAAAAGTAGCCTCGTCGGAACAATTGGAGGCTTTGCTATAGGTCATTTACTTGGATATATTGGAACAAAAAATGATAGTGTGAATTGGAGAATAGCTGAGTACTTGCTTATAGCGTGGATTATTGCAAAAGTATGTGTAGAGGTTAAAAATGTTTTTTACCATCCCGTAAATATAATATTGAATTGGCACTAAAAGGAGTCGAGAAATTTAGGAAAGCAAAAGAATCAAAAAAAATAAAAAAATAAAGGGTGTTCTATTTAAATATGCCTGCAACTGCGATTAACATGTCGCAAAAGACATATGTCCAAACCCTTCGGGCTTCTTTTGCAACGGAAATGTCAAACCAATTATGAGCAGACTCTATGTCATAGGCATCGGCTACAAATCCCTTGACAAAAGGGCAAGGGAGGCTGTTTTGAATGCAGGGGTCATCCTTGCATCCAACAGGCTCTTTGAAATCTTTAAAGGCTATGATGAATTTGAGGCGATTAAGGATAAGGTGAAGGTGATTAATAATGTAAATGAAACAATAAACTTCATACACCCATTACTCCGGCACTCCAGCACCCCAGCATCCCCCGTCGTCCTCCTCGCTTCCGGAGACCCCATGTTTTTCGGGATAGGCAGAAGGGCTGTTAAAGAATTTGGGAGAGACATGGTTGAGATATTGCCTGACTTATCGAGCGTTCAGATTGCATTTTCAAGGATAAAAGAGCCGTGGGACGATGCATTTTTAATGAGTCTTCATGGAGGGCCTGACCCGGAAAAGAGAAGAAAATTGCCGTATACGATAAATGATATTCCATCTTTACTGCAAAGACATAATAAAGTCGCCATACTTACAGACAGAGAAAACAATCCTTCAGAAATAGCCAAAATCCTTAACCTATCGCCTATTGCCCATAGCCTATTGCCTGTTATGTATGTCTGCGAAAGGCTGGGTTACCAGGATGAGAAAATTACAGAAGGCTCGCCTGAAGAGATTGCAGGAATGACGTTTTCAGAGCCGAATGTGGTAATAATTCAGCGGTCAGCCATCAACGGTCAGTCATCAGCCACCGCCTTTGGATTAAAAGAGACCGAGATTTCCCACTCCAAAGGACTGATAACAAAAGACGAAGTAAGGGCGGTGACGATACATAAATTAAGGCTTCCACAAAGAGGCGTATTCTGGGATATCGGCGCAGGCTCCGGCTCTGTATCAATAGAGGCTGCGAGATTATATCCGGAATTGAAGGTCTTTGCTGTCGAAAAAGACAAAGAACAAATTAACCATATCAGAGAAAATAAGGAGAGATTTAACTCACTTAATATTGAAATAATAAGCGGTGAAGCCCCTGATGCCTTGATAAACCTTCCATCTCCTGACAGGGTGTTTGTTGGGGGCACCAGCGGAAGGCTCAAAGAGATAATAGATTTTATCTCCAGCATGGATTGCAAACATATTGTCATAAATGCCACAACCATAGAGACTTTGAATGAGGCAATTCGACACCTTGGAAGCAATGGATTCGAGTCAGAGGTCTCTGAGATATCTGTAGCGAGATCAAAGGATATAGCAGGCAAAAGACATATGAGCGCATTGAATCCCGTGTTTGTGATAAAAGGTGAAAAATGACGGGAAAATTTTATGTAATAGGTGTCGGTCCCGGAGATCCTGAACTGTTGACATTAAAGGCAGTGAGAATCCTTAAAGAAGTGCAATGCATCTGCGTTCCAAAAGGAAGGGAGGAAGGCAGCAGCCTTGCATTATCCATTGTGGAAAAGGCATTGAATCTCGATGGCAAAGAGATTATCGAAGCACATTTCCCCATGAGAAAAACAAAAACCAATACTCCAGCACTCCAATACTCCAATGCGCCTGATTGCGAGCTTGATACCAAATGGCAGGAGACAATCGAGACGGTTTATAGCAGGTTGAATAAAGGCACCGATATGGCTTTCATCACTATCGGAGACCCTACAATTTACAGCACATTTTTCTATTTATACGACAAGCTCCTCGAACTCAATCCTGAACTCAGTATAGAAATAATTCCAGGCGTGTCATCCATAAATACCGCAGCAGCAAGGGCAAACCTGTCCTTAAGCCTTGCTGATGAAAAAATCGCCATCCTTCCTGCAACCTACACTGATAACATAAAAGAGACTCTGGAGAGGTTTGACACCATCGTTCTCATGAAGGTTCACAGGGTCTTTGATAGGGTTCTAACTATTCTTAATGAAATGAATCTAACGAATAATGCAGTTTATGTCTCACGGGCAGGCATGGATGATGAAAAGATATTCAAAAATATAAGGGACATCAAGGAAGGCGACCTCAACTATTTTTCGGTGGTGATAATCAAGAAATGAGTAAGGTATATTTCATAGGAGCAGGGCCGGGAGATCCTGAACTGATAACCATTAAGGGCAGGAAACTGCTCGATAACGCTGATGTCGTTATTTATGCAGGAAGCCTTGTTAACCCTGAATTATTAAAGGGCATAAAGGCAGAGATATATAACTCTGCGAGCATGACACTCGATGAGACAACAGAAGTTATTAAAAAGTCCATTGCAGCCAAGAAAACAGTTGTCAGACTGCACACAGGCGACACATCCTTTTACAGCGCCATATCAGAGCAGATAGAGCGGTTGAGAGGATTAAATATTGAATACGAAGTCATTCCCGGCGTATCTTCAGCAATGGCAGGTGCAGCTCTGCTTGGACAGGAACTCACCATACCCGAAATCAGCCAAACCGTTATATTTACACGCATGGAAGGACGGACGCCTGTTCCCGAAACCGAGAAGTTGAGCGAATTGGCAAAGCATAAAGCAACAATGGTGATTTTTTTGAGTGTGGGAATGGTCGAAAAAGTAAAAGATGAGCTTTTGGAGGGCTATCCCGAAGATACTCCAGTTGTAGTCATTGAAAAGGCTTCATGGCCTGAGCAGAGAATTCTGAAAGGTATATTGAAAGATATTGTCGAGATGGTGAAAGATGCCGGTATTAAAAAGACCGCATTAATTTATATAGGCAAATCATTAATGGCGTCGGAGAGTTCTTTAGGCAAGGAATCAAAACTCTATAACAAGGATTTTAAGCATGAATATAGAAAATAAAACCGCAATATTTTATATAACAGAAAATGGATTGAAGCTCGCTGAAAGGCTTAAAAGTCTTTATAAGGATACTCAAATTTTAAAATTCAAATCAGAAGTTGTTCCTGAGATATGGAATGAATGCAAAAATCTCATATTTATCATGGCAACAGGCATTGTGGTAAGGACTATAGCGCCTTTAATAAAAGACAAAAAAATAGATCCTGCAGTTGTTGTTCTCGATGAAAAAGGGAAATATGCCATAAGCCTCTTAAGCGGACATTTAGGCGGAGGAAACAAACTGGCAAAAGAGATTGCGAATTTTTTGAAAGGCGAAGCAATTATAACAACCGCATCCGATGTAAATAACCTGACTGCGATAGATATATGGGTATCAGAAAATAGTCTCGCTATCGAAGACTGGGAGATAATGCCGCATGTTGCCACGCGATACCTTAACAATGGCGCATTGCGCGTATATTCAGAAATAGAAATATCTCTGCCTGATGAATTTCTCAAGGTAAGCGAGCCCAGATTTGCAGATGCGATCATAACAAATAAAAAAGATATTTATTTAAAAGAACCTCAATGCTCATCCGCAGAATGTTCGACAGGCTCATGCCGCGCAAAAGGACAGCTTTATCTTCGCCCTAAAAATCTTATTGTAGGCATCGGATGCAACAGTGGGACATCAGAAGAAGAGATAGAAGGAGCAGTCAAGGCTGTACTTAAAAATAATAATCTCTCGTTTCTGTCCATTCACTCCCTCGCAACTATTGACATAAAGTGTAAAGAAGATGGCTTGATCAAATTCGCCCAAAGGTATGGATTTACAATTACCGGCTTTAAGGCTGAAGAACTAAACTCAGTTGAAGGCATGGCTAAATCAGAGGCAGTCTTTAAGGCAACAGGCGCAAATGCTGTTTCAGAGCCTGCGGCGCTCCTTGCATCAGGCGCTTCGGAGTTGCTTGTTCCGAAGCAGAAAATCGGAAATGTGACAATCGCAGTTGCTGAATTAGTTGCTCCAATACTCCAACACTCCATCACTCCAAAGCTTTACATTGTCGGCACAGGTCCGGGTGGTATCGAGCATATAACCCCTTATGCGCAGGATGCCATAAGAAAGTCAGATGTTATTGTTGGATACGGAACATATCTCGATTTGATACAGGAACTGATCAAAGACAAAGGGGTTGTATCCACTGGCATGACACAGGAAATTGACAGGTGCAAAAAGGCAGTTGAGCTTGCGCTGTCTGGAAAAACCGTTTCTGTCATAAGCGGCGGAGACCCAGGAATATATGCCATGGCAGGGCTGGTGTTTGAGATACTTAAAGACCGTAATGCGTTATCCGTAATGCGTAATGGGATAAAAGGAAGTAATGCAGCACGCATTGCTGTAGAAGTCATCCCCGGTATATCTGCCCTGAATGCCTGCGCAGCAAGGCTCGGCGCGCCGCTCATGCATGATTTCGCAGTAATAAGCCTTTCAGATAGACTCACACCGTGGGAATTAATTGAGAAAAGGCTTGCAGCAGCGGCGATGTCTGATTTCGTAACAGTCCTCTATAATCCCAAAAGCATGGGAAGGCCTGAGCATATCAATAAGGCAAGGGCTATATTCCTCAAACACCGGAGCACCGAAACACCTGTAGGCATAGTAAAGGGCGCAACGAGAGAAAATGAAAGGATTATTATCGCAAATCTGGGGGACATGCTCAATTACGAGATCGACATGCAGACAACAGTGATAATAGGAAACTCTCAGACATTTACATTGAATAACTATATGATTACACCGAGGGGTTATGAAAAGAAGTGGAGTAATGGAGTGCTGGAGTAATGGGAAACAAAACAATTGCTTTTCTATGGGACGAATCGTTTCTTTGGGGATTGATGTCATATAAGGCTCTGAAGGCCTGTAATCTTTCTTTTGAACTTATCCGTTCGGATGATATAAAGAAAGGAGAACTAAAAAATTACAGGATGCTCTTTGTGCCCGGCGGGTGGGCATCGAATAAGATGAAAACCCTCGGTGAAAAGGGCATCGGCGAAATAAAGAATTTTGTGAATAGCGGCGGCAACTATCTGGGTTTCTGCGGAGGAGCAGGCCTTGCAACGCTTGATGGTATAGGACTTTTAAATATAAACAGGATGCCCACAAAACAGAGAGTGCCGAGCTTCAGCGGCCGTATTCATCTGAATATAAATGAACATCCTATATGGAACTCATTACTCCATCACTCCATCACTCCATCAGCTATCTTTCACGCATGGTGGCCTTCACAATTTTTAGTCAATGATACGACCATAAAAATACTCGCCACTTATGGAGATGCACTTTCCGACTCGTTCAGTTCGGATTTGAATGTAGGAGATGTGGAAGCCAACGGCGGCTGGTCGGAATTGGAAGATATTTATAAAATCAATCTGAATCCCCGGAGATTAAACAATGCGCCTTCAGTGGTGGAGGGAAGTTTCGGAAAAGGCAAAGTAATTTTATCATTAATACACTTTGATACACCAGGCGACACAAATGGAGCAAGGGTTTTAAAGAATCTCTGGGAATACCTCTCCGGTCAAAAGTCAGAAGAAACCCAGAAACTTAACTCATCACTCCATTACTCCATTGCTCCATCTATTCTTGTCGACCTTGAATCAGCAGTCGATGATTTAATATCACTCGGCACTCGCAACTTTCTCTGGTTCTGGAGAAATCCCATGCTTTTACAGTGGCGGAGGGGAGTAAGGGGACTCGAATACTGCACATTATACGCCATGATAAAAGAGATTGCGGAAATAATCAAAAAAGGTCAATGGTCAATGGTCAATGGTCAAAAAATTGAAGACAATCTGAAAAAAATTAAGGAATTGCTTATGCCATTTATAGAAAATGCAAAACGACTCTTGATTTTAGAAAGATATGCAATGCAGAACGGGCATATTACATACGAAAAGTGTGATGACCCTGAAATACAGAAAATGCGGACAGAGCTTTTTGGAAGCTCAAAGAGTCATGGAGGGTTATTTAAGAAGCTCATAGACGAGGTAGACAAAATTTTATATATACTATTGAAAACATAGGAGGCGCAATGACACAGCTTGAAAGGGCAAAGAGAGGAGTAACAACAGAAGAGGTAAAAAAAGTGGCATTGGAAGAAGGTGTCGATGTAGAAACCGTAAGGTCAAGGGTTGCAGCGGGGAAGATAGTAATCCCTGCAAATAAGAACAGAAAAAGCAAAATCGTCGGCATAGGCAAAGGCTTGGGGACAAAGATAAATGCATCCATCGGCACATCAACAGACATTGCTGACATCCTCATGGAGGTGGAAAAGGCAAAGGTCGCAGAGCAGCACGGCGCGGATACCTTAATGGATTTAAGCGTTGGCGGCGATGTGCGCGGAATAAGAAGGGCTGTTATGGAGGCTATAAATCTCCCGATAGGCACTGTCCCTCTTTATGAGGCATTTGCAATTGCCATAGAGAAATACGGCAGTGCTGTAGATATGCCGGAGGAACTGCTATGGGATGTGCTTGAAATGCAGTGCGAAGAAGGAGTAGCATTCATGGCAATCCACTGCGGCATAAATCTCATGACCATAGAAAGACTGAAAAAGCAGGGTTATCGCTACGGTGGACTTGTATCAAAGGGCGGTTCGTATCTCACGGCATGGATGCTTCACAATAATAAAGAAAACCCTTTGTATGAGAAATTCGACAGGGTTGTTGAAATACTAAAAAAGCATGATGTTGTATTGAGCCTCGGGAATGGATTCAGGGCAGGCGCAATACATGATTCATCAGACAGGGTGCAGATTCAGGAATTGATAATCAACTGCGAGCTTGCAGAGATCGGAAGAAACATGGGATGCCAGACAATGGTGGAAGGACCCGGACATATTCCCATCGATGAAATAGAGGCAAATGTGCTCCTCGAAAAAAAGATGAGCGGAGAATCGCCATTTTACATGTTAGGCCCGATAACAACAGACATTGCACCCGGATACGACCACATAACATCAGCCATCGGCGCTGCGCTCTCGTCTGCCTATGGCGCTGATTTCATCTGCTATGTGACTCCAGCAGAGCATTTAGGCCTGCCATTTCCTGAAGATGTTAAGCATGGTGTTATTACAGCAAGGATAGCGGCATACATCGGCGATATGGTGAAACTGAAAAAACGAGACAGGGACAAGAAGATGTCCATTGCAAGGAGAGACCTCGACTGGCATAAGCAGTTTGAATTGGCAATTGCAAAGGATGAGGCAGTGAGGATAAGAAGCGAAAGGCAGCCATCAGCCGAAGACTCATGCACCATGTGCGGACAGTTCTGCGCATCGAGGATTTTGAAGGGTATGTTTGACGATGAAATAAAAGGAGGCGGGAAGCTTTAATACAGGCATATTTCTGCGTCCGGCATAAAATTCTGTCTCAAAAGTTATATAGTTTTTTAATTGCTGAATTGGCAGATTTTTTTATTGACAAGTATAGCTTATAACTGGTATAAAGTCATACCTGTAAAGTTGCTTGTCATTTTATTTGTAAATATAGTCTGCATGCCAGACTCTAAAATCCATGAACAGGAGGTGTAAAGATGAAACTTGGCGTTTTTATGAGCGATTTCAGGAGCGGGTCTGACATCATTGAGAGATTAAGTGCTGAAAAACTCGGCATCATCTTTGTAGGCAACGGCGTATATCATGCAACGGTCGAGGAGAACGGAAAGGCATCCCCGGTCCTCGACAAATCTGCAACCTTTTATGTTCTTACAGAAGACCTCGAAAGCAGGGGATTCGGTTCTGCCGATGTGGATAGCCGCGTAAAGCCTGTCACTTACAGCGATGTGGTTGACCTTATTTTCAATGACTATGAAAAAATAATATGGATATAGAAAGGAGGCAATCATGGGAAAATTGACTATAGGCTGTTTTTCATCATTAGTCGGCTCCGTGTCCCTCGACTTTGCGGTTAAACTATCGGATGCAGCAGTTAAGAAAGGCCACAAAGTGGATTTATGGGTCTCGGGAAACGCTACAATGCTTTCAAAGAAGGGTCAAAAGGCATTCAAAGATTATTCACACCTTGCAAAAACACTCACAGAACTCTTTGCAACAGGCAATTTCCAGGCAACGGCATGTGAGGCATGTGCAGAGGCAAGGGGCTATCATAAGGACGATACAATGGAAGGCTGGAAAAGACACAGCATGGACTGGTATCTTGCAAGCTGCTTCGGTGCAGACAGAGTTCTTCACATAGGAGGTGATTAATATGGCAACAAAAAAACTCGGATTCATAGTAAGGACACTTCCATACAAAACAGAGGCTTCAAGGCTTGCAATGACCCATGCTATAGCAAGCCAGACAGTTGAGATATATCTTGAAGACGGCGATATGGTTGAGCCTGTCATATGCTTTGTCGGCGACGGTGTGCTCAACTGCCTCAAGAGCCAGCAGGCAATGAAACACTACGGCATCACAAGCATTGAGCAGCATATAAAGAACGGACTTCTCCTCGACATGAAGCTGCTGATATGCAAGGAAGATATTGAGAAATTAGGCATTAAAGAAGCTAACCTCATAATGGATGTAGAGGATATCGGAGGAGAAACAAAGGCACAGATAGTACCTTACAGCGAGATACAAAAGGAGATGGACTCCGTAGACCATCTCTTATTCTGTTAAAACAATATTTAGGAGGATAGGTATGCCAGATTTGAAATCACAACCAGTAGCAGAAACCCTTGATGTATTGGGAAGGGTATGTCCTTACCCCTTGGTCTTAACCAAAAAAGCACTGGAGAAAATGGCAAGCGGCGGAATTCTCAAGATAATATGTGACGCTCCTGCATCTGCTGAGGATTCGATTCCGAGGTATGCTGAAAAGCAGGGCTATGAGTTTGAATCCGTAAAGCTTGAGGACAAGGGTTATTGGGAACTTTACGTCAAGAAAAGCTGATTAGGTAAAATAAAAAAGGGCGTCCCGAATATTCGGGACGCCCTTTTTTATTGCTCTCTTACATCTCCGTTATGGTAATTGCACCAGGTGCACATACCTGCAAGCATGTCTCGCAGAAAACACATTCGGATGACTGATAAGGGTCGGACTTTCCATCTACCATCCTGAATACGGCCTGTGGACAGTTATTGACGCACTCCTCGCATCCTTCGCACTTTGCGGCATCAACTGCTACGAGATACATTTAATCACCTCCTGTAAAATAATTCTTATAATCTAAAAAATTTAACCCAAAAATGTCCAATATTTTCTGCCTTATCAGTGCTCCAGCTCAACTCCCGCTGTCTCTTCCCTGACAGAAACAGCCACCTTATAGAGTATGGTAAGAACCAGAAAGCCGACTGCCCACACACTGATGGTAATTATGGTCTCCGGCAGTGTTGGCCAGTATTCTGTGACCTTTTCGAACATGTTGGGCACAAAGCCGCCGATGATCAGACCGAATCCCTTGTCTATCCATAAGGATACGAATAATGATATGCATGCAAGTGCCAGCATGCTCTCATTCCTCCTTATGGCCGGGAATATGAGAAGCACAAGGGATACTATTGCAAGGATGGATGATGTCCACATCAGAGGGACAAGCCTTGCATGCCCTTCAAGACCGAAATACAGATATTTGAAAGGATGTGTATGCCCCGGTATGGTGCTGTAGGCAGCAGTAAAGATTTCGAGCAATAGGAAAAACACGTTTGCAATCATCGCATATGTGACGATCTTGCCTATGGCCTGAATCGCCTCCTTGCCGGGATCGAACTTCGTGAACTTCCTGACAATCAATGCGAGGATTATGAGAAGTGCCGGACCTCCTGCAAATGCCGATGCCAGGAATCGGGCAGCCATGATTGCGCTCAGCCAGAAATGCCTTCCGGGAAGTCCTGCATACAGGAAAGCAGTTACAGTATGAATGCTGACAGCCCATGGTATGGAGAGATATATGAGGGGCTTTACCCACGCAGCAGGCATTGTCCCCTTTTTATCAGCATGCAGTGTTGCCCAGCCTATTATTATATTTAAACCTAAATATCCACCCAATACAACGCTGTCCCAGAACATTACGGAGTTGGGAGTAGGATGGAGCATGACGTTCATTATCCTCATCGGCTGTCCCATGTCAACAAAAATAAAGAGGATACACATTGTCACCGCAGAGACAGCAAGAAACTCTCCTAAGATAACGATCTTGCTGAATTTCTTGAAGTCGTGCAGGTAATAAGGGATAACAAGCATAACTGCAGAAGCAGCCACACCGACGAGGAATGTGAACTGCCCTATGTACAGTCCCCATGAAACATCCCTGCTCAGTCCTGTTATTCCCAAACCCAATTTAAACTGCTGAAGATATGTGATAAAGCCTATGCCCACAACGCCGAGCAAGAAGAATATCCATGTCCAGTATCTTTTACTTCCGACTAACGCCTTCTCAAGCATTGCTTTCACCTCCCGACACAACTGAAGTTGGTATGTCTAATATGTAATAAACACTTGGGCGCGTCCCGAGTTCAGCCTTTCTCCTGATGGTATAATTGGCATTTAGGATTTTCCTGACTTCGGAATTTGGGTCTGAAATATCTCCGAAGGCCAATGCACCGTTGGATGCCTCCACACATGCAGGCATTTGGCCTTTAGCGAGCCTCTCTTCGCAGAATGTGCACTTCTCCACGACACCTATCATCCTTGTGGGATATTCGGGATTCGGCTCTTTAATGGCCGGTTTTGGATCCCTGTAATTGAAGCTCCTTGCTCCAAAGGGACAGGCTGCCATGCAGTATCTGCATCCGATGCATCTGTGGGGATCCTGCATTGTGATGCCGTCTTTTCTCTTGAATGTGGCCTTTGTGGGGCAAACCCTTACGCATGGAGGGTTTTCACAGTGGTTGCAGAGGAGAACAAAGGGCTTGTGCTTCATTTGCTCAGGCATAAACTCGCTTTCCTGCCCGGGGAATGCATGCTCAAAGGTATCTGACCATATCCACTTGATCTCGTCCTTCGGATTGCCGAAATCCGGGACATTATGAATTTTATGGCATGCATCGATGACCTTTTTGTAGTCTTCCTCTGTCTTAAACTTCCTCATATCAACAACCATTGCCCACTGCTTTGCCTTCAGGAATTCCTTTGTCTGTAAGAATTGGGAGGCCTCAAGGAACTCTCCGGGCCTGCTGAGTATCCACCCTGCACCTATTCCAATTGTCGAAAGTCCAGCTATTTTTAAGAATTGTCTTCTATCCATGCTCATAACTGTTTCTCCTTTGGCTCGATATGACAGGTCCAGCAGTAAGGTTTTACTGCTACATAGTTGTGGCACTTATCGCAAAACTCCTTCTTGTTGGAATGGCAGTTCATACATGTATTCTGAAGACTTATCCTGAACTCCTTGCCCTCTGAGTTTATATATACCCTCTTGCCTTCCCGGATGGCAGAATCCCTCCAGTCATCCAACAATTGCATATGTTCTGCCTTCATAAATTCTTTTGGCTCCACGCACTTCTTTTCAGCCAATTGCTGAATAACAGGGGTATCCAGTTTAGGCTCGGGTTTTGCGCTGACCTTGCCTGCATTATTGTAAAAGGGGAATGTTACAAAAAGCACAAAGATGATTATCCCTATTAAAATTTTCCCGCCATCATACATGTTAAGCGCCCTCCTTTCTAGGAAGTGGTTCACCGCGCAAGTCGGTGGTCCTCTCCTTTTCTCCCTTCATCACCAGTGCATTGCCAATGAGTTCATGGATTCCGGCAACAGCCACACCAGGCACCCAGTAATCCATTACTGCAGAAAGGGTCGCCCTGTCAATTGCACAAATGTTTGCGAGCATGTTTACGCCATGTTGATCTCGAACATATTTCACTGCATTTGCCCTCGGCAATCCTCCCCTCATCCTTAATTCCATATTTTCAGAGGCATTCAGGCCGGTGCCGCTTCCGCAGCAGAAGGTCTTTTCCCTGATAGTATTTTCCGGCATTTCATAGAAATGGTTGCAAATATTTTTGATGACATATCTCGGCTCCTCGAACATTCCCATACCGCGGGAAACATTGCAGGAGTCATGGAAGGTCACCTTAAGATGGTCGTTCCTGCTCGGATCAAGCTTAAGCTTGCCGTGTTTTATCAGGTCCGCTGCAAACTCTATGACATGAATCATCTTTAATGACTTTGCATTCTCAAATACAGTTCCCGTTATTGGAGACTTGGGCACTTCGAGGAAATCTGCAGGACCGTTCCATGTATCCATATACTGGTGCAGCACCCTCCACATATGGCCACACTCGCCGCCGAGTATCCACTTTACACCTAATCTCTTGGCCTCGGCGTAAATCTTGGAATTGAGCCTTTTCGCCATCTCGTTTGATGTGAAAAAGCCGAAGTTTCCGCCTTCCGATGCATATGTACTCCATGTATAGTCGAGTCCGAGTTCGTGAAAGAGCATAAGGTATCCCATAGCGGTATAAATGCCCGGCATAGCAAACAGGTCGCCTGAAGGTGTAACAAACAGGATTTCTGCGCCCTTTCTGTTAAATGTAGGGTTAATCCTTACGCCTGTTATGGTCTCGATATCGTCGAGCATCATTTCGATATTGCTCTTGATGGTATGGGGCTCAAGACCGAGGTGGTTGCCTTTTATGAAGCAGTTTGCGACAGGCCCTGCAATCCAGCCTAACTGTAAGCCGAGGAGATTGGTGAGCTCCCTGCCTATCATGGTAATTTCTGCCTGGTCAATTCCATAAGGACAGAATACGGAACAGCGGCGGCATTCAGTACACTGGTAGTAGTAATACCAGAGTTCTTTCAATACATCCTCTGTCAGCTCCCTCGCTCCGGCTGTCTTTCCGAATATTTTTCCTCCGGTGGTGAAATATTTCCTGTACACCGACCTCAGGAGCTCTGCCCTCAAAACAGGCATATTTTTGGGATCGCCGGTGCCGAGATAGAAATGGCACTTATCGGCACATGCGCCGCATCTCACGCAGATATCCATAAAGACATGGAATGAGCGGTATTTCTGGAGCCTTTCTTTTATGCCATTTATGACTGTCTCTTTCCAGTTCTCAGGAAGGTTCCAGTTCTCATCGGCAGGTCTCCACTCATGTATATTGGGAAAACCAACCGTCTCAAGATCCTTTGCCTTTGCGGGATGGCAGTACATATGCTCCCTGATTTCAACTGGGGTATCCATCCAATCCGTCTTTGGTGTTTTAAAGTCAATTTTTAACAGTTCAGCAGGTTTTGCGGTAAACTTTGCCATATTTACTCCTTTTCCACAGGTATTCCAGCCATTTTCATTTTATCCCTGAATTCTTCCTCGTATTCTTCGTAGGTGTGTACCTTAACAGGGTAGTTCCATGGATTGATGCGCCTGTATTCACGGCTGTTGCCGGTGAGGTTCCTTGTGGGGCTGAGGAAGACTCCGCCCATATGCATCAGCTTGCTGAACGGAAAATATGCGAACAACATGCTCACAAGCAGCAGGTGGACATAGAATACCGCACCGACCCCTTCAGGGATAACAGGACTAAGGCTCACCAATCCCATAGTGAGTTCTTTCACGCCCACTATATCGGTTTTCAGGAAATACCTCATCAGTATCCCTGTTGTAGCAATTCCGATTATCAGGAAGAGAGGGAAATAATCTGCTGCAAGGGAGATGTAGCGCACCTGCGGGATATAAAGCCTTCTGAGGAAGAGGAATGTTACGGCAGCAAGCAGTATTACACCTGTTATGAAAAGCCTCGGAATGCCTATCTGCAAAAAGCCGTCAAAAGTCTCAAGGAGATGGAGATAAAAAGGTGCGGGCTCGGCAAACAGTCTTATATGCCTCAGCAAAACGATCAAGAAAGAATAATGGAATGCAATGCTTGCAAGCCACAACCACTTGTCGGAACCGTAAATAAGCCGTGAACTGTCTTTCAGCTCCCCTTTAATGTTCCTGAACAGTGACCTGAAAAGAAGCACCTCCAATGCCATCCTGCCTATAACATGCAATGTGCTCGAAGGGTTTTCAAGCTTGTTCTGTTTGATCCACGGAAGGGTCTTTTGCTGTCCGCATGTGGTTGCTATGGAGAACGGCACGGGCGACTTAGCCCATTTTAAGACGCGATATATAACCCCTATGATAAAAGTAAAAACAGCGGCATAGGGGACAACGACTCCGAAAAGGAAGTGCAGATTGGCTCCCTTTACACCGACTACGGCAAGCAGGACAAGCGATATTACTGCGAAAAATGGAAACAAGATCTTCATCTACTCACCTCTTTCTGTTTTATTGCCTTGTGAAATTATATCTTCAAGGTCAACATTGCGGTACTTTGCCTCGAATATACGGTTTGCCCTTTCCACGAGCTTGGACGTCATGTTCCTGAGTTCATTGGCCTTAAGCTCGTAAATCTTTTCCCTGCATTTCATATATATGTCGAAGGACAGCAGTAAAAGGCTGTCTACCCTGCGATCAAATGCCGGCAATTCATCGATTAATTGCGATGCGCAGGTCTCGCCTTTTATTTCTTCCCTGACGATCCTCTTGAGCTCGATAACAAAGGCAAGGGCATGTGAAGGTGTAAAATCCTGAATTGCCCTTATCCTTATAATCTCGTCAAGGGATTTTGTTATGTTATCTGCATCGGCGCTGTTTACAATCAAATCGAGAAGAGAACCCATCTCTTTGTAAATGGTGCTCCCTACCGGGTTGGCAAATTGGTCTTTTTGTCTCTTGAGGAATTTAGCAGTGTCGTGAGGATACGTCTCTAATACGGAATCAAACCACTTTTCCAAAATGGCCTGCTTTTTCTCTGACAGGAGTTCACTCAGACTCCTGATACTCTGTAAAGATGACACCCCTCCTCCCCGTTCAAATGGGCTGTTCAATTGTTGCATATCTGGGTTGCATATCGGTTTTTATTTGGTTCAAGGATGGTACCCCGAATGAAATATCACAGGGGCACCAAACCTTAAACATTATCTTTGGAACTACACGCAACCTGTCGGCTTTGGAAGTCCTGCGTATCTACATGCCTGTTTTGCAGGTCCGTCCGGGAAGAGTTCGTAGAGGTATTTTGTGTTACCTTTCTCCGGGCCCATGACCTTGGCGATCTCTTTCACGAGGATCTTTATCATCGGAGCAATCTGATACTTTGCATAGTAATCTCTGAGGAAGTTGATAACCTCCCAGTGGGCTTCGGTAAGCTCCAAGCCATCTCCCTTAGCCATCTGGATACCGAGTTCCTTCTGCCAGTCATCAAGATTTACAAGATACCCGTCCTCGTCCACCTCAATTTGTTTTCCCTGAAAATCAATTGTTGGCATTGTGCTACCTCCTTTCTTTGTTTTAATTGCTGAAGACTGTAATTATACTACTTTGATGGCTTTTATTCAAAATCAAAAAAAACAAAAGTGGTAAGAAAATAAT
>NZ_DAIOFX010000003.1:12192-16202 GCF_036745535.1 Dissulfurispira sp. | reverse complement strand
TAAGAAAATAATATAGACCCGAAGGTCAGGTCAAATAAAATAATATTATATCTTTATTTATTCTATTTATGAGTTATCCTGTTCATTGCTGCTTTAGCTATTTCGGCAACCGTCTTCCTTGTCAGTTCGCCTCCCTGATAAAAATTCACGGTGCTGTTATCGGATGTGAGTTTATTGATATCTTCCAAGAAACCGTCCTCTCTTAGGATGCCTATAACCCATGCAGCATATCCCCTGACAGCAGGGTTTTTGTCTGTTAACATGCCCTGTATATCCTTTAATATAAATTTCACGAGGTCAGGCCTCACAGAAGCTATCCGTCCCATGGCCCAGACTGTTCCTTCCCTGAACATCTCCTCTTCATGGAAAGACCAGACAATTGGAACAATGTCGGTAAATTGGTCGGGATTGCTCCTGACGATCTCTCCAATCATCTCTGCAGCGCTCCATCCAATGCCGCCGGACTCCTCTCCCATAGACCACAGAAGTCTCCTTATGGTATCTCTTACAATATCGATCCTTTGTTTTGACAACTCGCCTGCTACATATCCCATTGCCTCTATGGCCCTCCAGCCCATGACATCGTCCTTATCGTATGCGAGGGATATGAGACGCCGTATCACGCCTTTATCCCTCCTTGCCATGTCTGTAATCTCAGCGTAGGATCGGGCACTGAGGGCATCCTTAATCCTTTCCTTCAGATCACCTTTTTTACCTCTATCTTCCGACGCAGATGCTGTTTTCGATGGTATCTCCGCAGGTTGCGATTGCTGCACATCAGGCCTCTTGAGTTTTACAAAGATAAGCTTTCCCCGCGTCTCGCCCATGCCTGCTGAATAAAGCCTCATATGGTTCTTTAAATCGTAATCCATATCCTCGGTCTGGTAGTCCATATCTTCATCCATCAGGCCTATATCCCAGTCCCCCTTTGCCATTGCCATGGCTTCCATGTATGCCTCGCCTGCATTATGCCCGGTGGGATCGCACACATAGACCGCACCACAGTTGCATCTACCGCTCAAAACTTCTCCGAATTCGGTCCTTGTTGTCTCAGGACGAACAATATGCCGTCCGCAAAACGGACATTCAGGCGGATATTTATTCATTTTGCCTTCTTGAACTCCTTTGCCTTATTTATGAGTCCCCTCACCCATTCTTCCGCACCGAGGGCATGTATATGCGTATAAGTTGCAAAGACATTCTTATAACATATCCCGTCCATTTTATTCTTTATGCCATGCCCCCTCTTCATTCTAAAGGCTGTAAATGCACTGTCGTTTTCTGATATGCTGGCAACAGCAGAATAATGAAACTCATGTCCGTGCAGCACTGTTCCTACAGGATAAAATGGGTTCTCTTTTTCTACTTCAACGATTGTGTAGCCATGCGCTTGTGGTTTTTTCTTCATTTCAAAGGTTATCGGGAAAATACCTACCATAGGATATTTCCTGCCGTCAACTATAATGGAGTCTCCCAAAAACATGAGTCCTCCGCACTCAGCATAAATGGGAAGGCCCTTTTCTGCTGAATTGAGAACAGAGTCCCTGAAGTCTTTATTTTCTGCAAGCCTTATGGCATTTGTCTCAGGGAAGCCTCCTCCTATGTAAAGGGCATCAATATCAGGCAGGCGATCATCCTCGAGGGCGTTTACCTCAATAATCTCTGCACAGTTTTTTTCAAGCTCTTCGATATTTTCAGGATAATAAAACTGGAACGCAGAGTCCCTTATTACTCCAATCCTTACGGCAGGCGATAGGCTATGGGCCATAGGCAATGAGGAACTTACATCCTGCATTTCGGTTTTTGCCTTTTGCCTATAGCCTATAGCCTCGTGCCTGTTATTTATCGGTTCTGCTTCCATTGCTATGCTCAAAATCCTGTCAAGGTCAAGATATTTATTTGCTATGTCTTCCACGAATGAGAGTGCATTCCCTGTGTCATGATGCTCCTGGTATGGTGTTAAGCCCATATGGCGCTCGGGAAACTCTCCTGAATTCAATCTCGGTATTGCACCAAGCACTGGTAATGAGCAATACTTTTCTATGGATGAATGCACCACTGATTCATGACGGCTGCCTGCCACTTGATTTAAAACAACACCCTTTATGTTGACATCCCTGTCGAGATTCATGCAGCCCAATACCACGGCTGCTGCTGTCCTCGTCATCTTTGTGCAGTCAACAATCAGTATGACAGGGGATTTTAGAAGCTTTGACATCTCTGCAGTGCTGTATGAGCCTTCTGCATCCATGCCATCATATAATCCCCTGTTGCCTTCTATAATTGCTATATCGCCTGTAAAATGTGATATGAAGGATTCCAGAACCTTTTCCTTCGATATAAGAAAAGGGTCGAGATTATAGCATGGGTTCTTTGCAGCAACAGACATCCATCCTGCATCTATGAAATCAGGGCCTTTTTTAAATGGAATGACCTTCAGACCTTTCCGGGATCTTAACGCAGCAATTATGCCGAGGGAGAGGGTTGTCTTTCCGCTGCCGCCTCTGACTCCGGCAATGACCAGCCTTGGATGGTTTTTCATGGCAATTTTTATTATAACTTAAAACAGAATGCTTATTCAGACTTCCTTCTCGAGACGCTCAAGGGCATCTATTAATAGCTGAGTCTTTTGGGTTAGGGCTTGTTTATCCTTTACATGTTCAATGCCTTCTAATATTCCATTCATGTCATGCATTTTTACTTTTAATACCGAGAACTTATCCCTGAAAGAACCTATCATCCTGTTGCAACCGCCGGATATATTCTTAAAATCGTCTCTTTTATCTAATGAGACATTAAACGAAAGATCTCCGTCTGCTACCTTCTCGATATCGTTTTTCAAGCCGTATAACATCCGGTCTGCATTTTTTATAAGATGCCTGAAATATATTAAGAGTGCTATCGCTACAAAGGCTACAGATGGGATAGGATAGTCGAATATATAAGATATTGACCGATAATATCGCCGATTGTGTTTACAGGGATATGCATTCTCCATCTCAATGATTCGACCTCTCTATACGAAAGAAAGTTAAAAATGCCGAGATTTATGAGTAGACCTATGGCGCATATCAGGACAATCCGCAATACAACTCCTCTCTGGTAGCTTTTGTGAGTTATGTATTGTTTTCTTTTCATTTCATTCCTTCCCTGCTTAATCTATATATCATGGCATTCAAAACAAAGCTTGCTTCTATTATTGCTCATTACAAGTTTTTAGGCAGTTTTGAATACACGTCATGACATGTACCGCATCCAATCCTTCCGTCAAAAAACCTTATCCTTCTGTCGACCATCGAAATATGTTTTAATCTCCTCCCTTTCATCCTGCTAACATTGTAATCAACACTTATAGGATGAGAATAACTCTCGTGGCTCCATATGCCCGGACCTAACCTGTGCTCGACATTGCTACCCTGTATTCCGTCATGACATCCGATGCATTCCATGGATATAGGATCGATGGTTTTTGATTTATCCATTACTTTATATTTTTTGCTCGGATGTGCCGCTATTAACGTCTCTACATGGCCCTCGGGCTTGACCATATGACATGAAACACAAAACGCCCTTCCCAGCTTTGTTCTTCTGAGAAAGTATGTCTTTTCGCCCGATGTTAAAAATCTCTCTCTGTGAATATTATGGCATGTATTGCATGTAACCATACCGTTGTGAAGCGGAAGGTCCGGAGGAATCCTGGTCGAAACAGGGTAAATATCAGAGGGATGGGATGACGTGCTTGTTATGTCCTCATGACATTTTTTTGCATAACAGTGTAACAGGGGCCTTCAATGATTTTGGATCCTTTTTGTGATCAATGTGGCAGTTCATGCACTCATTTTCTGAGAAAGAATGAATGGATTGAATAGCAGCATACACAATGATAATGAATAAAATGAATATAAATGCCAAAATTAAAAATACCTTCATAACTCGATCCCGGAAAGGAGCTTGCTTATATCTTCGGCCTTTTTCCTAATATAATGCCTTTTGTTTTCTGCAGCCTCGAT
>NZ_DAIOFX010000003.1:0-12092 GCF_036745535.1 Dissulfurispira sp. | reverse complement strand
TCGATCGAATCTTTATGCATCGCATGTATTGACTCCCTTATAACAGAATATCTCTCCTTATACTTTATTTCTACATTTTGCAGTGCATCGGCAAGGGGATGAACTGCATCCATTTTTCTAAACCTCACTGCCTCTTCAAAATCACCCATCGACATCTTCTCCATAAGCCTCTCCATTCTTATAAGCGGACCTACAACCCGATGCGTGTGCAGAATGACGATTGCAGCTATTCCTAAGGTTGCGACGAGTGCAAATAAGGCGTAGATATACAGGCTGTTACTTATGATTATTGCCTTAAATTGGGGAAGCATGAATACCTTCTGGGCATAGGTTTTTCCGAGTTCGCTGTCGGTGTAATAATAGAAAAAATACAACACTCGATGAGGCTATAAGCACCAGAAGCAATATAATTGCTACTATCAGCTTTGTTCTTAATACCGTATTTACAACATTTAAAGGCTTCATTTTAATCCATTATTCAATAACATTAACAAAAAGCTTTGCTTTGTTTTAATTATACCGGATTTTGTTTCTGTTTGTTACAACAGAGATCCATGAAAACAAAAAGGCAGTCTGCCGCTTTTTCGGTGGACTGCCTTGTCTAAGACAAATATATTTAAATTTAAAGTCTGTTTATTTTGGGGGGATCTCTACAAAGCTACCGCCAAAGTATGTATAGATAAGCCTGCCTTCGTCAATGAGATCCTTCAATGCATCCTTGACTTCATCCCTCGAGATACCGGCCTCTGCTGAAATGGTCTTCTGGATGTCGCTTGGTTTGAGCTTTTTCTTGCCCGTGGACTTTTCCACCAACTCATAAATCTTTTTCTTTACTTCTTCCTTTTCCATCTCGCACCCCTCTCCTTAGCAGTTTAGCGGTTAATATTTTCCAGCAGGAAGCATGCATGCCTCCTGCTGGCATCTCTATCGTATAACACTTACCACTTAAATGTTGCTGCTGTTCTGAATGTCTCCCTTGCAATTACGAAGTCATCGATATGCTGGAATGTGAATGGCAATCCTGTAACCTTGAAAAACTTCTCCCAGCCTATTCTTTCTATCCATTCGCCGACCCTCTCATGCTTCTTTGCATCGGCAACATAGGCATCGAGGATCTTCCTCACTGCTGCAGTAACTTCAGGCCACCTCGGAGGATTATTCTTGATAAAAGGAATAGCAAGCTTGGAGAACTTGGGATTGCTCCTGAGGTTTCCTACTTTGCCGCCTACCACGATTGCTACGCCGTCAAACTCCGGGTCATGAATTTCGATAGGAGGACATACTGTAAAGCAGTTGCCGCAGTACATGCATTTGTCTGCATTGATCTTCACGCTTTTCTTCGAAGGTTCAGGGCTTATTGCGCCTGTCGGGCAGGCAGCAATTGTTGATGGCACCTCGCACATATTCTTTACCTTATCATGATCGATGGTCGGCACTTTTCTGTGGACAGCAACGACAGCTATATCAGAGCAGTGAACGGCACCGCACATGTTCACGCAGCATGCAACTGCCATCCTCACCTTGTTAGGGGTTTCCTTTGTTGTGAAATAGTCGGCAAATTCATCCATTAATGCCTTGACAAGACCCGATGCATCGGATGCTGCGGAATGGCAGTGTATCCATCCCTGCGTATGGACGATGTTGCTTATCCTGTTTCCGATACCGCCTATCATGTATTTTTTGTCTCTAAGCTCTTTCTGTAACGGCTCAAGGTTCTTCTCGTCAGATACAAGGAACTCCACATTGTTTCTTGTTGTAAATCTGATATAGCCTCCACAGTATTTTTCGGCAATGGCAGCCATATCCCTTATGGTATCTGTGCTGAGAAGCCTTGGGGATGCTACTCTCACAGACCAGATCTTATCGCCGCTGTTTGCAACATGGACCATAACACCGGCATTGACAACTTCGTGATACTTCCAGTCTCCATAGTTTTTCTGGATTACCGGAGGTAAAAAATCCTTATAATGAGGCGGGCCTATATCTGTTCTTCTCTGTGGTAATGCCATAACTTTCCTCCTTATATTTAAATTTTTTTAATGTTTACTTCTGCAAATCTGCTTCTTTCCAGAAGAAGAATGGGTCTCTTCTCGGCTCTTTAACCTGCTGAGGCTGGGGCTCAACGCCGATGAACTCGAGGAACTCCCTCATGCCCTTTCTGATGATAAGCTCGCCAATCCTTTCCCTGTTCTTTCCGTGCTCATCCCAGAACTCCCACATCTTCCTGATAAGGTTTTTGAACTCATCATATGGCGGCTCCATCTTCATGAATGGAACGATTACCCATGAGAGTGTTGCACCGATAACGAACGGCGCCTTGCTGCCGATGAGGATTGTTGCACCCTTCTCACCGGTCGGCTTTAATGCCTTTGTCATCTTTGCAATACAGTGCATGCACCTTACGCAGTCTGCATCGTTTATCTTCAGTTCTTTACCGTCATAGCTCATGCACTTGCTGGGGCACATATCCACTATCTCTTCCTTGATATTCATGCCCTTCTTTTGATAGTTGGCAACCTCGGCCTGATCAACTGCTATATTGCCTTTCCATGTGCCGATAATAGAGCAGTCTGCACGGGCAATTGATGCAATGCAGTCAACTGCGCATCCTGCTGTCTTGAATTTGAATTTATAAGGGAATGCAGGCCTGTGCATTTCGTCCTGCCACTCCTGTGTAATACTGTATGTAATGTCGAGGGTATCGATGTTTGACCACTCGCACCTTGCCGGACCGACGCAGCAGCTCGGTGTCCTCAAAGCAGAACCGGAGCCTCCGAGGTCCCATCCGCGGGATGAGAATTCGGCGAAGACAGGCTCGAGGTTTTCTGTGTTTGTTCCGAGGAGAATAAGGTCTCCGGTAGAACCATGGAGGTTTGTGAGACCGCTTCCATACTTGTCCCATATGTCGCACATCTCATTCAGGAATTTGGATGTGTAGAAAAATCCTGCAATGGAGTTAATTCTGAGGGTATGGAAGTTTGCAACATTGGGGAATTCCTCGGGAAGGGATGAATACCTTCCGATAACACCGCTTCCGTACCCCCTGACACCAACGATGCCGCCGTGCTTCCAGTAACCGCGCTTGTCCCTATAGGACTTCTCAAGCTGCCCAAGCTCGTCGGCAGCCATGTCGCTCTTTGCTGCTGCTTTCTTGATCTCTGTTACGAAGCTTGGGAATGGGCCTTTTTCCAGCTCGTCCAACAGGGGAGTCTCATACTTCTTTGGCATAAAATCCTCCTCTTTATTTGATTTTAAAGGCTTAAGAATTCACCAAAAAAGGCATTACAGGCTAATATAGAAATACAGGAATCGTCAAATAAAAAAAATTTATTATCATATTAGCTTTATTTTAAACTTTAACTTGACCGTTTTGGTGTCTACTGCGTAGAATGAAGGGCATTATGAAAATCAAACAGATCGAGCTTATCGGGTTCAAATCCTTTGCTGACA
The DNA here is from genome assembly GCF_036745535.1 of Dissulfurispira sp. Lineage (NCBI taxonomy): Bacteria > Pseudomonadati > Nitrospirota > Thermodesulfovibrionia > Thermodesulfovibrionales > Dissulfurispiraceae > Dissulfurispira > Dissulfurispira sp. Next base: position 8,642 of record NZ_DAIOFX010000003.1, on the reverse strand, counting down.
AGACACTGCTCCCCCTCCACAGCGGCATTACCTGCATCGTAGGCCCCAATGGCTGCGGGAAGAGCAACGTGGTAGATGCCTTCAGGTGGGTGCTCGGGGAGCAGAGCGCAAAGAGCCTGCGCGGCGAAAAAATGGAAGAGGTCATATTCCAGGGGTCAGCCACAAAGAAGCAGAAGGGAATGGCCGAGGTTACGTTGATTATCTCACAGAAAAGCGATGCTAAAAACGGTAACGGCTCACCCGATGAAGGCGCTGATGAAATTTATGTTGCCAGAAGACTGTACAGGTCCGGTGAAAGCGAATACCTATTAAACAAGAAACAGTGCAGGCTTAAAGATATAAAGGATATATTCCTCGACACAGGGCTCGATGTAAAAAGCTACTCCATACTCGACCAGGGCAGGATAGGAGAGATCATCAATACCAAGCCCCATGAAAGGCGGTTCCTTATAGAAGAGGTAGCCGGGGTAATGAAATACAAGGTCAGAAAGGCAGAGGCCCTTTCAAAGCTCGAATCATCAAAACAGAACTTGCAGAGGATAAACGACATTGTATATGAAGTAAAACGCCAGATAAACAGCCTCGACAGGCAGGTAAAAAAGGCCGAGCGATACAAAAGATTGATAGGCGAACTAAAAGAGGTGGAACTAAGAACGGCAAAGAGAGAGTACGCAAGGCTCAGCACGATTCTGAGCGAGATATTATCAGAGATCGAAAAACTGAGGGAAATAGATGCCTCTCAGAGGAGCGAACTCTCCACCTTAGAAAACCTCATGGAAACCAAACGCCTTGAGCTTGCAGAAAAAGAGAATGTCCTGACAGAACTCGAAAACAACCTGCGCGAGAAAGAACGGTCTATATCGGACTACGAAAAACACATAGCGGTGCTAAAAGCAAGCATCGAAAATAAAAAAGAGGATATCATCAGGCTTACCAATCAGCAGGAAGAAATAAAGAATAAAAAAGAAGAGCTCTTAGGAAAGATTTCAGAACTCGACGACACAGAAAACGCACTGCTGTCCAGCATAGAAAACATATCCATGGAGTTGAACGAAAAGAAGGACTGGATAGCGGAAATCGAGACTAAGATTACAGACAAGGAATCCGAGCTTGAAAATCAAAGAAAAGAGCTCTTCAAGGTATCCGAAAATCTCAGCAATAAAAAGAATGAGTTCCACAAACTCCAGTCCTCACTCGAGAACCTGAAATACCGGGAATCGGTTGCCCTCAAGGATATGGAGACCATAAAAGCAGGTATGGACGAACTGGAAAAGGCCATTAGAGAAGCCGAAGAATCCATAAAGATAAAAACAGACGATATCCTGAGGCTTAAATCCGAAGAAGACGCAATAACCTCGGAGATAACTCAGTTAAAGGATGATATTGAAAACAAAAAGACGCTCCTTTCTCAGGAGAGAGAAGGCCTTGCCTCCAATATATCCAGGCTCAATTCATTAAAGGAATTAATCGTGGACAGATCCATCGCGGACTTCGTATCCGAAGGACGTGGATACAGGGTCCTGTCCGATATCATTAATGCAAATAAGGATTATGAAATGGCCATCGAGGCTGCCCTTTCAGAAAAAATCAATGCCCTGATAATAGATAATATCGAAGACGCCATCTCGGTAATCGATATTGTCAAAGAGAAGAATCTTGGAAGGACAGCCATATTATACAGAGGACAGAGGACAGACGACAACAGAAGTCAGACGACAGAGGACAAAGGACAGACGACAGCAAATATTACTCATGACAACATTATTGGCAAGGCATCAGACTTTGCAACATTCGAGGATAACGAAGTCAAGGAAAAGGTATTTGGCATAACAGACACTACCTATATAGTAAAAGACTTACAAACTGCTATGGGAATCCTTTTCACCCATTCGCCCATTCGCCCATTCACCCATCCTGTTCATCTCGTTACCCTCGATGGGGAGATTATAACCAGCGACGGGTGGTTGTTTGCAGGACACGGGAAGGATATCCTGAAAAGGAAAAGAGAGATAAAAGAACTCCAACAGACAATCGATGAGCAGCAGCTTAGAATAAAAAACATGGAGGCAATGCTCGACTCTCGCAACAATGATCTAACAAACAAAAAAGAATCTCTAAAGAATACCAGGGATTCGATCAACGAGACAGAAAAACAGCTATCACTTATAGAACACTCCATGAAAAGTCATCAGGAGGAAATGGATAGGAAGACAAGGAGGCTCTCCTTCCTGAATACTGAAATAACGACTATCTCTCAGGAAATGGGCTCTCTGGATAGTATTCTGCAGTCCAAAGCAGAGGAAATCGGCTGGCTCGAAGGCGAGCTTAACGAAGTCAACAACAGCATAGCAGCACTGCAGGAATCACTTTCGACTATAAAAGGAGATTACGAAGATGCCCGGTCCCACCTCACCGAATTAAAGCTCTCTATGACCTCATACAGGGAAAAAATAGATGCACTCAGAAGGGAAAGGGATGCAATCAGTGATGCCATCGGAGAGTTTGAAAATAAAAAGGAACAGGCAATAAAGGAAATTCAGGATGCAGATGAAAAGATAAAAGAATCGACCGCAGAACTCCAGAAACTCGAAGAGGAAATAAAATCAATAGTCATGGATGTCGACAACATGCAGGTCGAGCGGACAAAGTTAAGGGATACGATTAGCTTGGAAAATCAGGAAATAGTCTCAAAGGGCAATATCCTCAGAAATATCAGGGCGCAGATAGACGAGATATCCCAGCAGCTTTCCGACCTTAATTCAAAGACTGTGGAAAACAGGCTCAGGATAGAGAATATCGAAACATCCATAAACCAGAAATACGGGCTCGATATAAAGACCGAGGTGATAGAGATAGAAGGGTTTGATGCAGCAGAAGATGAAAATAAAATCGATGAGCTCAACACCAAAATACGGGAACTCGGGCCTGTAAACTTAGGCACTATCGAAGAATACGAAGAACTCAAAAACCGCTACGACTTCCTGACAAAACAGCAGCAGGACCTGACCATGTCCATTGCCGAACTAGAAGAGGCAATAAGCAGGATAAACACAACAACGAGACGAAAACTCCGAGAGGCTTATGATTCATTAAGGACGAAATTCACTGAGGTCTTCACTACCCTTTTCGGAGGAGGAAGGGCGGACATCATTCTTACAGATGAAGAGAATATTCTCGAATCAGGCCTGGACATAATAGCCCAACCACCGGGCAAGAAGCTCCAGAACATCAATCTGCTTTCAGGCGGGGAAAAGGCATTGACCTCCCTATCCCTTTTGTTTGCAGGATTCTTGATAAAGCCGAGTCCCCTCTGCGTCCTCGACGAGGCAGACGCACCACTGGACGAATCCAACACTGTTCGATTCGCTCAGATGATAAAGGAGCTTTCCAAAGAGACGCAGTTTATCGTTATTACTCATAACAGGACAACTATGGAGGTTGCGGATTATCTCTACGGCATTACAATGGAAGAGCCGGGTGTGTCAAAGGCAATCTCGCTACAATTCACCGAAGCAGCAAATCTGAATTGATTCCCAATACAACTCCCCGAATTTTCTTTCATCTATCTTTCCTTCAAGGAATGCATCGAGCGTCTTCGAGCGTTTCCGGGTCTTTAGTTCATCCATTGCCTTGCTCAATTGTTCTGCCGTGATGTATCCTTTCTCAAATGCTGCCTTTAATTTATTCCTCGCTATCTCTATGTCCATTACCTTCGCCCTCTCCCAGTTCCTCGTTACTGCAAAGTCTGCACTTCCCGTGATCTGTGGCTGCTGTTCCTGTCCTTAATGCTGATATCATTTCGTTCCTTGTGGCTTTTTCATTCAATAGTAATACTGCATTCTCTTTGGGGACTCCTCCGTATCTTGGGTCGGTGAGTATGCTGTATATCTTTTTCGCATCTGTTGATGCGTAGTTCAGATTGGGTATGTCCTGTCTGTTCTTGTAGTCTATGCCGATTACTATGGCAAAGGTGTCGGGACGAGGTGAGGGGAATTTTGCATCCTGAGGAGTTTTTGCTGGCAGTTCAGAAGAAGGCATATAAACTGCTGTTTCGGCTTTCCCCCCTCTTTTTGCGATGATTGGTGCTATAAGGTCTGACTCCATCCTCGCCTCGGCATATGCTACCTCAACCACCGATTCCCTCACAGTCCCTTCCCTTAATATCCTTATCTTTGCAGTTGTCCCTGGAATTAATGCCACTACCTTTCTAAAAAAAATCCATATCATCTGTAATATCCATGTCATTTAATTTAACGATCACATATCCTTTCAAAATCCCTGCCCTTTCAGCCGGTCCTCCTGAGAATGTGCCCACAACTTCTACCCCGATGACCTCTCCTTTGTTATAATCCCTCGTATCCACTCCAACCATTCCCATTCCACCCCTGTATTCCCATGCCTTCTCTTTGTCTCCAATTGCGTAGTACATGGCCGAGAGGTCATACCTTGCGTCATAATTAAATATCTCTTTAGCCTTATTAATAAGGTTTATGGCTGTCTCGCTGTCACCAAGACCGAGATACGAGAATGCCTTTCCCCGAATGTTATCAAAGAGGAGAGACTTGTTATCCTGTGGTATATGTTCCGTAGCCCTGTTAAAATCACCGACGGCTTCGTTAAAATTACCCTTCCGATACTGAGTCCAACCCTTCCAATTAAGGGCGTCTCCTTCCTTCGGATTGATTTCGAGCAATCTGTTAAAATCATGTATTGCCTCGTCGTGGTTCCGATTCAAGCTGTAAGCCTTGTCCCTCCCTCTCAGGGCATCCTGCAAAGAGAGTGTATTATCTGATTTTATATATTCAAGCGCCCTATTAAAATCCCTTACCGCCTCTTCATTCTTACCTGTATTGAAGTAAGACCATCCCCTGCCACGGAGGGATTCCTGATCCCTCGGCTCCAATTCCAGTGACCTGTTAAAGTTCATTATAGCTTCAGCATAATCGCCCTTGTAGAAATATGCCCACCCTAAAAAGTCGTAGCTTGATTGGAGCTGGGGACCTGTCTGCCTGAGGTCGATCACTTTTTTAAATGCCGGAATCGCCTCGTCGTACTGCTTCTTATAAAATTGAGCTACACCGAGCCAGTACCATCTAGGTGCATATGAGGGGTTCATCGCGATAGCGTTTCGAGCCTCTGTGATGCCCATATCGTAATTTTTCGACTGGTCAATGTAGTGCTTGGCAAAAAGGGCGTGATCCACCTCTGTAAAAAGACATCCTGACATGAAAATAGAGGCCAACAAACAGCCTATGAAAATTATCCTTTTTCTCACAACAGTCCCCCCCTGCTTTGACACCACTGTAATCTTCAAGTAATTAGTATGTTGTACTGCTCCACGAACTTCGTCTCTTTTTAGATTATACCATCTAAAACACACTTGCTATACCTATCTGGTACTTGCTATAAATAAACATTTTACAAAAAGATAATTTTATCCTATACTATAGATAGCTTTTTTAAAGTTAGGGATCCCCGGAGACTTTAAAAGCTCCGGGGATTTTCTATTTCATCAAAGAAAAGGGGAAAGACTATGAGCAAAAAGATCTATGTAGGCAACATCTCGTTTAAGGCAACAACGGATGACATCAGGGAACTCTTCTTAAAACAAGGGGAAGTGGAATCGGTCAATATAATAACCGATCCGCATACAGGCCGGCCTAAAGGATTTGGCTTTGTTGAAATGGCATCAGAGGAAGATGCCCAGAAGGCAATAGCAGCCCTTAACGGTTCGGTATTTATGGAAAGGACGCTTTCTGTTGCTGAAGCAAAGCCGCAGCAGCCCAGAGAAAGGCGCGGTGGTTTTGAAAAAAGGAGAGGCGGTTTTGGCGGAGGCAGGGGGCCTGGAAGAGGACGGAGATAAACTATTTTTGGATATAAAAGTCTATGGCAATGATATCGAAAAAGCGCTCAAGGCACTAAAACGCCAGATCCAGAAAGAAGGACTTTTCAAGGAAATTAAAAAAAGAAGTTTCTATGAAAAACCTTCCGAAAAAGAGAAACGGAAACAAAGAGAGGCAAGAAAAAAAAGGATAAAGGCTCTAAGATTCAGACAACCACACTAAAGGGTTTTAGATCAATCTTTATAATTCCACAATTCAGCGATAAGCATACGATTGTGCTCGCGCCATAAAGCAAATCCCGCTTATCACTGATTTGGGAATTATTTTTCATCCTGTCTTAAAATTTACAGAGCAGCCGAACAATGTAGTATAATTCCATATGAAAAATTCTCCGCTTTCCGGCATTCAAATCTCCACCGATAAAGAAGACCTTATATGCTACAGCTTTGATGCGTCCATCGCAGAATCGGCACTTCCACAGGCTGTTGCATGGCCGAAAAATACCGATGAAGTAATAAGGCTTGTAAAATATGCAAATGAAAATAACCTTTCCATTATACCTCGTGGCGCAGGCACAGGCATGGCAGGCGCATCAATACCATCAGAGAATTGCATTGTACTAAGCTTTGAAAAAATGCGGAAGATACTCGATGTTGACACCAAAAACATGACCGTAGTTGTCGAGCCCGGCATAGTAAACGGAAGGCTACAGAAAGAGCTGGAATACCTTGGCTATTTTTATCCACCGGACCCTGCAAGCCTCAATATATGCACCATCGGAGGCAATGTGGCGACAAATGCAGGAGGCCCGAGGGCTTTAAAATACGGCGTTACACGGGATTATGTGATGGGAATCGAGGCAGTCCTTTCTGACGGAAGTGTTATAAATGCAGGCGGCAGGACATATAAAAAGGCTGTGGGTTATGACCTAAAAAATCTTCTTATAGGCTCTGAAGGAACCCTTGCCATTTCCACGAGGATAAGACTGAAGATGCTGCCCCTTCCTGAAGACATAATGACGCTCCTTCTTCTTTTTAAGAATCTTGAGGCATCAGGAACAGCAGTCTCAAAAATCATCTCGTCAAAGATAATACCGAGGACAATGGAATTCATGGACAGGCTTGCCATGGAGGCCATAGAAAACTACAAACCAACAGGGCTTCCTACAGATGTTGATGCACTGCTTCTTATAGAACTTGATGGATACCCTGCAACAATTAAAAAAGAGGTAGAACGGATAGTTGATATATGCCATTCCCTCGGTGGAGAGGCTACAGTTGCCGAAGATGACATGGCAAGGGAAAGGCTCTGGGAGGCAAGGAGGTCAATATCCCCTGCCCTTTATCACATCAAGCCAACAAAGATAAATGAAGATATTGTCGTGCCAAGGGATAAGATTCCATTAATACTCACTGATCTGCAGAGGATTTCAGAAGAGAGCGGAATAAAAATCATCAGCTTCGGCCACGCAGGCGACGGCAACATCCATGTGAATGTGATGGTGGATAGGGACAACAAAGAGGAATATGCAAAAGGCATGGAGACCGTAAAGAGGATTTTCGAGATAACACTTAAGCTCGGCGGCTCGATTTCAGGAGAGCACGGCATAGGCATTACAAAAGCGCCTTACATCGGCATGGAGATAAAAGAAAAAGAGCTTGAATTAATGAAAGGCATCAAAGGGATATTTGATCCGAGGAGAATAATGAATCCGGGGAAGATATTCGGGTAAGTATGGAAATCAGAAGCGACAGGATCGATTACATAATTGAGTCTTTATCGAAATACCTTCAGGGAAAGACGAGGGCATTGAAGCTCTCCCTCGCAGCCTTTTTCTCAAAAGGACATCTCCTGATAGAAGATCTGCCCGGGCTTGGAAAGACGACACTTGCCATCGGTATTGCAAAGGCACTCGGACTTAGCTTCGGCAGGATTCAATGCACAAGCGATTTGCTGCCAACAGACATCACAGGCTTATCCATATACAGTAAAACCACCGGGGAGTTTGAGTTCCATCCAGGGCCTATTTTCAATAACATTGTCCTTGTTGACGAGATAAACAGGGCAACGCCAAAAACCCAGAGTGCCCTGCTCGAGGCAATGGAAGAAGAGCAGGTCACCATAGAAGGAAGAACATACAAGCTCCCAAAGCCCTTCTTTGTCATAGCAACACAGAACCCTGTGGAGCATTTCGGGACATTTCCTCTGCCTGAATCTCAGCTCGACAGGTTCATAATGAAGATAAGCATCGGGTATCCTTCGAGCGATTCGGAAAGGGAGATATTGCGTGGAGGAAGCAAAAGGGAAGAACTGTATTCCATCGAACCCATAATGAATAGAGATGAGGTCTTGCAGATACAGGGAGACATAAGGGGCAATACATACATCTCCGACAGGATACTGGATTACGCCCTGAAAATAATCGAGGCAACAAGGAGCAGCAAGCATCTCAATGCAGGGCTATCGACAAGAGGGGCATTGGCGCTGACGTACACTGCAAAGACAAATGCCTATTTTCACGGAAGGGACTTTGTAATACCCGAAGACATAAAGGAGCTTGCTGAATATACGATACCTCACAGGGTCATGTTTAAGGAAGAATACAAAAACCTAAACAAGAAGGAGATTATAAGGGCCTTGATAGAAGATATACCTGTTCCAGCATAGAAACCTAAGTTAAGTGATTTTATATATGTCAGGCACTGCTCAAAGATTTTAAAAAGTGTTGGTTCAAGTGTATATGTAAAGATAATAAATGCATCATCCATCAAGTATCCAATGTCGTAGATGACGGATACA
>NZ_DAIOFX010000002.1:47006-97935 GCF_036745535.1 Dissulfurispira sp. | reverse complement strand
AAATAGGCGCTCTACAGATTATAAACGAGCCGGATGCATCTAAAAGACAGGAGATATTTAACAATGCTGCAAAGGATGAGAAGGAGATAGAAAGGCTTATCGAGGAGTATGGTGCAACATACCTTGTACCTGAGGAAAAGAAGGTATTTGAGGAATTCAAACCGGCATGGAAGGCATATAATGAATCGAGGCTGAATACATATAATTGGGCGCTTAAGGGTGATACTGAAAAGGCAAAACATAATGCAGCGACTGATGCTGCAGCGAAGTTCAAGGTTGTTGATGAAAAGCTGTACAGGTTGATTGAAATACAGGATGAGGTGGGCAAAGAACTCCAAAGAGAGGCAGAGAATGAGTACAGGTTTAAGAGGAATGTGGCAATTGGGGCAGCGATTATCGCGATACTGACTGCCTTTAGTCTGGGGATAATCCTTTCAAAGATAATCGCAAGCCCGCTGCAAAAAGGTGTGAGCTTAGCAGAAGCAATTGCAGGCGGCGATCTTACGAACAGGTTAGATAGAGCGGCAATTGAAAGGAATGATGAGGTCGGGAAGTTACTTGCTGCCATGGGGAATATGGCGGAAAGACTGAAAGGGATTATGGCCGAGCTGAAATCCACTGCTGACAATGTGGTATCGGCGAGCAATCAATTAAGCGCTAGTTCAGAACAGATGTCTAGAGGAGTTTCAGAACAATCAGGCAGGGCATCCCAAATTGCCACTTCGTCCTCGGAGATGTCACAAACAGTTGTGGATATAGCAAAAAACGCCTCAAGTATAGCATCTGCTGCTACAGACGCAGCAAAGACAGCACAGGATGGATGGGATGTAGTTGACAAGTCAATCCGGGAAGTTAAGGCAATTGCAGATACGGTAAGCGAAACAGCAAAAATGGTATCTTCCCTGGGAGAACGCTCAAAGCAGATAGGAGAGATAGTCAGTGTAATTAACGACATAGCAGATCAGACCAATCTCCTTGCATTGAACGCCGCTATCGAGGCAGCAAGGGCAGGAGAGCAGGGAAGGGGGTTTGCAGTAGTTGCAGACGAGGTTAGAAAGCTTGCAGAGAGGACAGCAAAGGCAACATCGGAGATAGGCGATATGATAAAGGCCATTCAGGATGAAGTCGAGAAGGCTGTCACAGCCATGAATGAGGGGACAGAAAGGGTAAATGTGGGTGTGGAATTATCGACTCAGGCTGGCAATGCCCTGCATGATATAGTAAAAAGCGTTAATAATCTGCAGACCATGGTTCAGCAGATAGCCTCTGCGACAGAGGAGATGTCAACTGTGTCGGAAACGATAAGCGGAGATATAGAAACTATTGCAAGCGTTTCAAAAGAGACATCAGCAGGCTCTGAACAAATAGCCCAGGCATCTTCTGATTTGGCAAGGCTTGCTTCTAATTTACAGGGGATTGTGGGGCAGTTTAAGGTGTAGTAGGCACAGATGTTAGCATTCAGCATCAGCCGTCAGTTCTTGGTAAAGGAATTAAATACCGACCACTGACGGCTTAATTTTTGCTACAATAGTTATTAATGAAAACTTTCTTACGATTTTTATCAAAAATTATCGCCACTGTCTTTTTCATCGGCTACATACCTTTTGCACCAGGCACATTCGGGAGTCTTGCAGGTCTGTCATTTATATGGGTTTTCAAGCCCGATTTTTTATGGCAGATTGTAATACTAATAACAGGGTTTATCATAGGTATTTCGTGTTCTAACGTAATTGAGAAAGAATCAGGAACAAAGGACAGCAAACATATTGTCATAGATGAGTTTGTGGGCTATATGGCATCGATTATATTTCTTCCATTAACCATCGGCTATATTATAGCAGCCTTTTTTTTGTTCAGGTTTTTCGATATACTAAAGCCGCCGCCCATAAGGAATCTCGAGAGGATGTTCAGCGGCGGCATAGGCGTGATGATCGATGATCTGGCGGCAGGAATAATTACAAATTTGATTTTACAGCTATGGAGACTTGTATGAGGTGCTTTATAGCCATAGACATGTCCGGGAATATAAAAAATGCCATTGCAGGCGTCATCGAGAAATGCGGACTGAATTCAAAAGGCGTCAGATGGGTTGCGGTTGAAAATATCCATCTCACACTCAAATTCCTCGGTGATGTAAAAGAAGATTTAATTCCTGAAATACAAAAGGGACTCGCATTAATATGCATGAGGCGCGATGTGTTTAATATTAATATCCGTGGTGCAGGTGCATTCCCGAACTTCAAATATCCCAATGTACTATGGATGGGGATAGATGAGTCAGAAGAGTTAAAGAGGCTTTATGAGGATATAGAAGAATCCATGTTTGAATTGGGATTTGAAAAAGAGGACAGGAAATTCTCTCCACATCTTACCATAGGCAGGGTGAAGGAAAGGAAGGGTATCGAGCCGGTCATCAAGGGGCTCTATACATTTAAGGATACATTTTTTGGTAGTATAGAAGTAAATGAAGTTTTGCTCATACGGAGTGTTTTAAAACCAACAGGCGCAGAATATTCGAAGATAGCAGGATTTAAATTAAAAAATAAACAGGAGGAAACTTAATCTCGTCGCTCTGTCTCTCTCGCCTGTTCCGCGCTGAATTAAAAAAATAAACAGGAGGAAACTTAATGAACAAGGATAAGATGAAGGCCCTGGAAATGGCCATCTCCCAGATAGAAAAGAGCTTTGGAAAAGGCTCTATAATGCGACTCGGTGCAGGCGAAGTCACTGAAGGAGTTCAGGCAATCCCAACGGGTTCGCTATCGCTTGATATTGCCACGGGAATAGGCGGATTCCCGAGGGGAAGGGTTATTGAGATATTCGGACCGGAATCTTCAGGGAAAACCACCCTTGCATTGAATGCCATAGCACAGTCGCAGAAGATGGGAGGGACTGCCGCATTTATAGATGCAGAGCATGCCCTTGATGTGAACTATGCATCAAGGATTGGCGTGAATATTGAAGACCTCCTGATAGCACAGCCCGATACAGGCGAGCAGGCGCTCGAGGTGGCAGAAACCCTTGTAAGAAGCGGTGCGATCGACATCATCGTGGTAGACTCCGTTGCTGCCCTTGTACCCAAGGCAGAGATAGAGGGAGATATGGGAGACGCCCACATGGGGCTTCAGGCGCGGCTTATGAGCCAGGCATTGAGGAAACTGACGGCAGCCATATCGAAATCGATGACCACAGTGGTCTTCATTAACCAGATAAGGATGAAGATAGGCGTTATGTTCGGCAACCCTGAGACCACAACCGGTGGAACAGCCCTCAAGTTCTACTCTTCTATGAGGCTCGATATCAGAAAGATAGACAGCCTTAAAGAAGGGCAGGAGATTATCGGCGGAAGGGTGAGGGTCAAGATAGTCAAGAATAAGGTTGCACCGCCTTTCAGGCAGGCAGAGTTCGACATATATTTTAATGAAGGGATCTCAAGGCTCGGAGAGATTATAGACATCGGAGTTGATAAGGGGATTATCGAAAAGGCAGGTGCATGGTACAGCTACAATGGAAGTAAGATCGGACAGGGCAGGGAGAGTGTGAAGGAATATCTGAAGAACAATCCTGAAATTGCAGCAGAAGTGGAACAGAAGATACTGGAGACATCCGGTTTAAAGAAATAATGGAGTATTGGAGTAATGGAGTAATGAATATTTTAAAAATCAACAAAACTAATTATTTTTTAAACCCAACACTCCAGCACTCCATTACTCCAATTGCTATGTGATGGATATAAACGAACTTCTCAAAAACGCATCTCAACTCAAGGCATCGGACATTCATATAAAGGTGGGGTCGCAGCCTGTTTTCAGGATTGACGGTAAACTTCTGCGGCAGGCCACCCAAAGTATCATAACCCCGCAGGACGCCGTGGATATTGCCATGAAGGTCATGGGCGACCGGCAGAAGAGGTTGTTTGAGAAGACCCATGACACTGATTTCTCATACAGCATACCGGGTGTGGGAAGATTCCGGTGCAATGCCTTTTTACAGCGCGGCTCGGTCGGACTTGTTTTCAGGATTATTCCCTATGACATTCCAAAAATAGAGGATCTTTTATTGCCAGAGGTTATAAAGAAGATCGCAGATGAAGGGCGTGGATTAATACTGGTAACAGGTACGACCGGAAGCGGCAAATCCACAACCCTCGCATCTATCGTTGATTATATAAATTCAAGCAGGTCTGTGAATATCGTGACCATAGAGGATCCGATAGAATATATACATAAGGATAAAAAAGGGATAATCAGCCAGCGCCAGATCGGCGAAGATACGGATTCTTTCAGCAAGGCGCTCAGGGCTGCATTGAGACAGGACCCCGACGTGATACTCGTGGGAGAGATGCGTGACCTCGAGACAATAGAGATCGCCCTCACCGCTGCAGAGACAGGCCATCTTGTTTTAAGCACGCTTCATACGCTGGATGCTGCGGAGACCGTGAACAGGATAATATCTGTATTTCCTACACATCAACAGAATCAGATAAGGATACAACTTGCATCCGTCCTGAAAGGCGTTGTATCCCAGAGATTGATTCCGAGGGCTGACGGAAAAGGCAGGGTGCCGGCAGTGGAGGTATTGATAGCAACCGCTACAGTACGGAGCTGCATTCTCGAACCTGAAAAGACAATTGCATTGAGGGATGTTATTGCGCAGGGCAAGAATCTATACGGGATGCAGACCTTTGATCAGTCTATCTTTGACCTCTTGCAGGCAGGTCTGATAACCTATGACGAAGCAATGAGGCAGGCTACCAGCCCTTCTGATTTTGCATTGAAGGTTAAGGGCATACAGTCTGCAGGCGATGTTGTAACAGAATCGCATAAGGATGTTAAAACTGAAAAAGACAAGGGCAGCAGCGAATTCCAGATCGAGAGATTTTGAAGACAGTCGTGGCAATGCGCTTAAATATGCATTTAGGTTGCTTGGTTACAGGGACAGAAGCGAGAAGGAGATGTACGAAAAACTGATTCGTAAGGGCTTCTCTGAAAAAGTCGCCTTAGAGGCAGTTGGTTATCTAAACGATAAAGGATTTATCGATGACAGGAGATTTGCAGAAATTTTAAGGAAGGATGCGGTTGAGAGAAAGCATCTCGGTAAAAGGGGCACAAGACATTACTTGATAAGCAAGGGCATTGCAGATGACATTGCTGATGACGTTCTTGGCGAAGATGATGATTACCTCGATGCAGCAAAGAGTCTGGTTGAAAAGAAACTGAGGAATATGAAGGACAATGATGAAGAGGCAATAAAGAGGAGGCTCTGGGGTATGCTTTTAAGGAGGGGCTTTTCCTACGATACAATTAAAAAAATATTACACCTAATTTGAGCGATTTTATATGTCAGGCACGGCTCAAAGACTCCCTCTTTTCGCCGCACCTGACATATATTTTGGGATTAGAATTGCTCGATTTAGGTTACAATCTTTTGATTTAAAGGAGGAAGAGAAATGAAAGGCAAAAGTTTTTATGTGATTTTATTAGTAGTCGTATGGCTTTTAGCAGGATGCGCATCGTCCTCTGTCCGTTTCACCCACGATGAGATCAAGGATTATCCCCTCGATGTGCAGGAGAAGATCATAAAAGGCGAGGTAGCCCCCGGCATGACCCAGCAGCAGGTGAGGTATGCATGGGGCAATCCCGACTCCGTAAAAAAACTTGAGCCAGAGAAGGACGGAAAGCAGAAAGAGGAGTGGACATACTCTTCTGTATTAGGCGCCTTTAAAACAAGGCTTATTTTTATTGACGGAAAACTAACATATATAATAAGCACAGAGCCTGGCAGGGTAGCGAAATAGGGGACATAAATGAAGAGTGCGGAGATAAGGGATTTATTCCTGGAGTTTTTCAGATCAAAGGGGCACGAGATAGTTAAGAGCTCTTCCCTTATACCAAGGCATGACCCTACGCTGCTGTTTACAAATGCAGGGATGGTACAGTTCAAATCGGTCTTTTTGGGCGAAGAAAAGAGACCTTATACAAGGGCTGTGTCATGCCAGAAATGCATGAGGGCAGGGGGCAAGCACAGCGACCTCGAAAACGTGGGGCACACTGCACGGCATCATACATTCTTCGAGATGCTGGGGAATTTTTCATTTGGTGATTATTTTAAGAAGGATGCAATCCTATTTGCATGGGAGCTTCTCACCGAATGGTATAAACTGCCCAAGGATAAACTCTGGGTATCTGTTTATGAAGATGATGATGAGGCAGAGAAATTATGGATGGAGATTACTGATATTCCTTCTGACAGGATAGTGAGACTTGGAGCAAAGGACAACTTCTGGCAGATGGGAGACACAGGCCCATGCGGGCCATGCTCTGAGATAATCATCGACCAGGGCGAGGATGTGGGATGCGGCAGGCCTGACTGCAAGGTGGGATGCGACTGCGACAGGTATCTGGAATTATGGAATCTTGTCTTTATGCAGTTTAACCGCGACGAATCAGGCAATCTTACTCCACTTCCAAAGCCGAGCATAGATACAGGGATGGGACTCGAAAGAATAACAGCGGCACTTCAGGGAAAGAGGAACAATTTCGATACAGACCTCTTTGCGCCGATTATATCGGCAGTCGAATCCATATCAGGGCTCTCTTATGGCAAAAATAAGGAAATTGATACATCCATGAGGGTCATTGCAGACCACATGAGGGCAATGGCATTTTTACTTTCTGACGGCCTTATCCCTTCAAATGAGGGAAGGGGCTATGTTTTAAGGCGTATTATAAGAAGGGCTTCGAGACATGCGAAGCTGCTTGGTCTTGAAGGATCTGTATTGTATAAATTGATCGATTCTGTTGCAGATGCAATGGGTAATGTCTATTCCGAACTTATTCAGGAAAAGGATCGGTCGTCGAAGGTCTTGATGATAGAAGAAGATCGTTTTACAAAGACCCTTGAGCAGGGCATGAGAATCCTTGACAGCGTGATCGATGGATTAAAGAAAGAAGGAAAAAATACCATTCCCGGAGATGAGTTGTTTAAGTTGTATGACACCTATGGATTCCCACTCGACCTTGCGAGGGATATTGCAATGGATAACCATCTCCTGATCGATGAGGATGGCTTTAACCGCGATATGGAGATACAGAAGGAGAGGGCACGGGCATCATGGGTTGGAGAAGAAGAGGCCATTGCATCCATATATAAAGAGCTTCAGTCAGAGATAGGTGAAACGCTGTTTATCGGATATGATACGCTTGAGTCGGAATCAGTGATTAAGGCAATACTGAAGGACGGGAAGGTTGTAACAGAGGCATCGGAAGGTGATGAGGCGGAGCTGTTCCTCGACAAGACGCCATTCTATGGAGAATCAGGCGGTCAGGTCGGGGATGTGGGGATTATTTGTAAAATTTCAAATTTCAAATTTCAAATTTCAAATTGTGAAGCAGAGGCTAAAGTTATTAATACAAAGAAAGAGGTTGGGCTGCACGCCCATGTGATAAAGATTAAAGGCGGGACTTTCAAGGTGTGGGATAAGGTTAAGTGCCTTGTGGATAAAGACAAGAGGATGTCTACAGCAAGGAATCATACGGCAACCCATCTGCTGCACACTGCATTGAGGTCAGTCCTCGGCGAGCATGTAAAACAGGCAGGGTCTCTTGTATCCCCTGAAAGGATGCGTTTTGACTTCACCCATTTCTACGGCCTTGACAAGAGGGAGATAGAAAACATCGAGGATATAGTGAATGGAAAGATCCTTGAAAATATAAAAGTAGAGACAGAGATTTCAGATATACAGGATGCACTTAAATCAGGTGTCATTGCCCTCTTTGGCGAGAAGTATGGAGAAAAGGTGAGAGTAGTAAGGGTTCCTGATTTCAGCGCCGAGCTTTGCGGTGGAACGCATTGCAGGGAAACCGGCGATATCGGGCTCTTTGTTATAGTCTCTGAAGGAAGTGTTGCCTCAGGGATAAGGAGAATAGAGGCACTCACAGGCAGGGCTGCCTTTGATTACTTAAGACAGAGGAATAATGAGCTTCAGAGAATATCGGAAATGCTCAAGACCGACAGTCCCTATGAGCGTGTTGAAAAGCTGCTCAATGAACTGAAGGATATGGACAAAGAGATAGAATCGCTAAAGGCTAAGGCTGCTGCCCAGAGTTCTTCTTCCATAATTGAAAAGGCAAAGGAAATTGATGGCACAAAGGTTTTGGCATGCCGTGTGGATAATCTTGAACAAAAGGACCTTCGTGTGCTTGCAGACAATGTTAGGGACAGGCTCGGCTCAGGCATTATAGTCCTTGCCTCTGCAAAGGATGGACAGGCGTCAATAGTTGCGATGGTTACGGATGACCTTGTGAAGAAGTACAATGCAAGAGCTATACTGAAGAAGGTTGCAGAAATAGCAGGGGGCAGAGGTGGAGGCAAGGCGGAGATGGCACAAGGGGGAACAAAGGAGATAGAAAAACTGGACAAAGCCCTTGAAGCAGTGTATGATTTGATAAAGAAATAATTCGGAGGTGTCTTATGACGGTATTTGATGTTGTCAGGAATGCTATTATGGCAGGTTTTGGTGTTCAGGAGAAGGTAAAGGAATTTATTGACGAACTTGTCAAAAAGGGCGAACTGAGCGAATCTCAGGGGGCAAAGCTTGTCAAGGAATGGACAGAGAAGGCCGACAAGAGCACATCCGAACTTAGCAAGAGCATGTCAGAGCTTGTATCTAAGATCCTTGAAAAGATGAATATTCCTACAAAAGATGATATGGAGAAGCTGAATAAGAAGATACAGAGCCTTTCTTCGCGGGTAAAGAAGCTGGAAGGAACACCAGAGGAAATCGAATCGGAGGAATAAATTACTCCAACACTCCAACATGGACATCACTCGCCTTACGCGAACATATAGGTCTGCCAGGAGACTCCAGCAGATCATCAATGTATTCCTGAGATACGGCTTTGGACAGATAATTGACCAGATACATCTCGGCAGGTATATCCCTTTTAAAAAGAGGTTAAAGGCATTTGGAGTCTGGCCTGCCCTCAAAGGCCCCTCTGTTCCGGAAAGGCTTAGGATGGCCTTTGCAGATCTGGGCCCCACATTTATAAAATTAGCTCAGGTTCTTTCATCGAGACCCGATTTAATTACGACCCAGTTCGCCGATGAATTCAAGAAACTTCAGGATGAAGTCCCTCCCTTTCCGGTTTTAGAAGTCAAAAAAACAATAGAAGAAGATATAAAGCTGCCTCTCGATAGAATTTTTAAATATTTTGATGATCTTCCGATTGCCGCTGCATCCATCGCACAGGTGCACAGGGCAGAGCTCCTTGACGGCTCCGATGTCGTTGTTAAAGTTCAGAGACCTAATATCAGGGAGCAGATAGAATCGGATATAAATATCCTAACCACTATTGCACGACTCCTCGATAAATATGTACCGGAAAGCAGGTTCTTCAATCCCACCGGCATAGTGGAGGAGTTCTCAAAGACAGTGAGAAAAGAGATGGATTTCGTAGAAGAGGCAAGGAATTGCTGCAGGTTCAGAAAGAATTTTGAACATAACCTTGATGTATATATCCCAAAGATATATGCGGAGTTTGTCACGGAAAGAGTGATTGTAATGGAGATGGTGGAGGGCGTAAGGATCGATAATATAACTGCCATAGACGAAATGGGACTTGACCGGAAAAGGCTCGCGAAAACAGGTGTGGATGCGTACTTCAAACAGACACTGGAAGATGGCTTCTTCCATGCAGACCCGCATCCAGGCAATATTTTTGTTATGCCTACAGGCATGATTGCATTTTTAGACTTTGGCATTGTTGGAAGGATCTCTGACGAGCTCAAAGAGACTATGGCAGATACATTCCTCGCGCTTATCCACAGGGATTTTGACAGGCTTATAGATAACTATGTGGAGCTTGGCATTGTCCCCGAGCATATAGATATCGATGCCTTCAGGAAAGATTTTAAGGCAGACCTCAGGGATTTGCTGGAGCCACTCTATGGACTTACGCTGCAGGAAATAAACTTTGCGCAGTACCTCGATACCATCACCCACCTGGCGATTAAACATAATCTGAAAATACCTTCTGACCTTTTGTTGATCAATAAAGCAATGCTCATCCTCGAGAACATCGGGCTGCAGCTTGACCCCAACTTCGATTTTATTGCCGCGGCAGAACCATACGCTTCACGGATTATCAGAAAGAGGATAAGCCCCTCGCGGCTTTACGATAAGGCACGGAAGAATGTCATGGAGATCGGCGATTTTGCATTCCTCTTTCCGAGGCAGGTGAAGCAGATAATAAAAAAGGCACTGAAGGACGATATTCAGATAAAGATGTTTCATGTCAATCTCCCGGAATTCATAAAAGACATGGACAGGTCGAGCAACAGGATCGCCTTTGCCCTGATCGTTAGCGCCATGCTTATAAGTTCTGCAATAATGCATGCGACAAAGGTTCCTCCAATCATATTCGGCATTTCCCTCTTTGGCATTTCCGCCTTTGGCTTTGCATTTCTTCTGGGAATCTGGCTCATCATCTCCATAATCCGTTCAGGAAGGCTGTAAAGAAAAATTAACCTGAAAAAACTTGACAAATTTTTTAAAATAGGATAGCATTACTCCAGATTATGGAAATCACACGTGAAACAGACTATGCAATAAGATGCGTACTCCATCTGTCGGAGGCACCCAATAACGTCATAATGGTGGATGAGATCGTAAAGGCGAAGTCCATCCCGAAGGGTTTCCTTTCAAAAATACTGCAAAAGCTCGCAAAGGCAAATATTGTGAAATCATACAGGGGCGTCAGGGGCGGCTTCCAGATAGCAAAGGCCCCAAATCATTGCTTGACTTTCAATCCGAAAACGATAAACAATATTATTATAAAATATTATAAAAATATAAGTATTTTTATGTGTACATCAGAAAACATTTCATTGTGAGGTAAAAGGAGGAGATTTATGGATGCATTAACACTGAGCAGGTTGCAGTTTGCCGTCACTGCCGCATTTCACTTTATTTTTGTGCCGTTGACGCTTGGCCTTTCTATCCTTGTGGCGTATATGGAGAGCCGTTATGTACGTACGAATGATGATCTGTATCTGAAAATGACGAAGTTCTGGGGCAAGCTCTTCCTTATCAACTTTGCCCTCGGCGTTGTAACAGGCATTACTATGGAATTCCAGTTCGGCATGAACTGGGCGGAATATTCGAAGTATGTGGGCGATATATTTGGTGCGCCGCTGGCAATCGAGGCGACTGTAGCCTTTTTCCTTGAGTCCACATTTATAGGGCTGTGGATATTCGGATGGAATAAGGTATCTAAAAAGGTGCATGCATTGTCCATCTGGCTGGTAGCCATTGCAACCAATCTTTCTGCATTGTGGATACTTCTTGCAAACGGATGGATGCAAAAACCAGTTGGCTATGTATTAAGAAATAACAGGGCAGAAATGGTCGACTTCATGGCAGTGGTGACGAACCCGTATGGATGGTTGAAGTTTTTACACACACTGTTGTCCGGTTATGTCCTTGCTGCATTTTTTGTGATGGGCATATCTGCCTATCATCTGCTCAAGAAGAATAAAATGGATTTCTTTAAAAGGTCATTTAGAATGGGTGCAACCTTTGCCCTTATTACTTCTATATTATTGTTCATCGTCGGCGATTTCCATGCAGCCATGGTTGCAAAGTCTCAGCCAACAAAGTTTGCAGCCATGGAATCTTTGTGGGAGACACAAAAGGCTGTGCCATACAATCTTTTGTTAATACCCGACCCTGCAAATGAGAGAAATGCTGTCGAGGCTGTCGGGATACCAAAGCTCTTGAGCTTTTTGGCATTCCATGACGGCAATGCAGAGATAAAGGGCCTCAAAGAGTTCCCCAAGGAGGACAGGCCTCCTGTCATGATAACGTTCTTAAGCTTTAGAGGAATGGCTGCCCTCGGCATAATCTTCATGCTGCTGTCAGTTATAAGCTATATAGTTTCAAGAAGGGACGGGCTTGAGTCTAACACAACCCTGCTCAGGATTATGCTCTATTCCATTCCTTTACCATATATAGCAGGACAGTTGGGCTGGCTTGTAGCAGAAGTCGGCAGACAGCCATGGATTGTATATGGTGTTTTAAGGACATCTGATGCAATCTCTAAAGCTATTACTCCATCACAGGTATGGGTATCGCTTATTGGATTCACGCTTTTTTATGGATTGCTCGGTATTATCGATATATACCTGCTGGCGAAATACTCTAAAAAGGGTCCTGACGATGACCTTTCATCAATAATTAAAACGTCGAGGGAGGTGTAATATGGAATTCCAGATAATATGGTTTGTACTATGGGGGACACTATGGGCCGTTTACTTCATGCTTGACGGTTTCGATTTCGGTGCCGGAATCCTGCATAGCTTTCTTGCAAAAAATGATGCCGAAAAAAGGGTAGTCATAAATACAGTTGGACCTGTGTGGGATGGAAACGAGGTGTGGCTTATTACTGCTGGAGGAGCTACATTTGCCGCTTTTCCAACAACGTATGCCCTGATGTTCAGCTATTTATACTCGGCCCTGCTGATAATCCTCTTTGCATTGATATTCAGGGGAGTTGCCTTTGAATTCAGGGGAAAGGTGGACAGTGACGGCTGGAGAAAGGGATGGGACATGGCCATATTTCTCGGCAGCTTCATTCCGACATTATTATTTGGTGTGGCCTTTGGCAATATATTCCAGGGAATCCCAATGGATGCAGAGGGCTATCATGGGACACTGTTTACACTTCTGAATCCATATGGACTGCTCACAGGCATACTCTTTGTTTTATTGTTTGTTGTGCATGGCGCCTTATGGCTTTCTGTGAAAACAAACGGTGACATAAGCACGAGGGCGTCGAGGGTTGCGAATAAAACATGGTATGCACTTCTTATTGTGGCTGTATTGTTTTTGATCCATACTGCATTTGCCACGAACCTGTATGCAAACTATCTGCAGAACTTTGTGTGGTTTGTTGTACCGACAATCGCTGTCCTTGCTCTATTAGGAATAAAACTCTTTGCTGCAAAGGGACAGCACCTGAAGGCATTTTATTCGTCATGCCTGACCATTGTCATGGTGACCTTCACCGGCGTGATAGGTCTTTATCCAAATCTGATTCCGTCTAGTATCGACCCTAAATATAGCCTGACAATTTTCAACTCCTCATCCAGCGTATATACATTGAAGATAATGACGGTTGTTGCCTTATTGTTTGTGCCTGTTGTAATCGCATACCAGATATGGATCTACAGGGTTTTCAGGCATAAGTTGACGGTGGACAGTGTATTGAAGGACAAAGAGTCTTATTAAATATAGTGCATAATGTAATGGCCCTCGCATATTTTTTGGGCGGCGATAAAGAAAATACTTGACAAATTTTTTTTAAAATAGGATAGCATTACTCCAGATTATGGAAATCACACGTGAAACAGACTATGCAATAAGATGCGTACTCCATCTGTCGGAGGCACCCAATAACGTCATAATGGTGGATGAGATCGTAAAGGCGAAGTCCATCCCGAAGGGTTTCCTTTCAAAAATACTGCAAAAGCTCGCAAAGGCAAATATTGTGAAATCATACAGGGGCGTCAGGGGCGGCTTCCAGATAGCAAAGGCCCCAAGGGAGATAAACCTGCTCGATGTCATAGATGCTATAGAAGGCCCGGTTGCCATGAACAGATGTGCAGTCAGCAGGAAGGTCTGCAGTTTAAGCTGTAATTGTGCGGTACACCCTATATGGGTTGAATTGAGAAAGGACGTTGAAAAGAAGCTGAGAAAAACCGATTTTGCAAAGCTTATCGAATCGCAGAAACGGTAAAAAAATTTTTGAACCAAAACAAGACGTTTCTCATCTTTTTTAATGGCTATATTTAGGACAGATTCTGTCCTGTATTTAAACCATAAGAGGAGGGTTTGAGATGGCAGAAGAAGCAGTAGCGTATGAATGGAAACCCGTAAAGGGTTTCGCTCTCTCCGGGATGTTCTGGGGGGAGTCGCGGTCTTGATTGGATTGTTCATATCAATCCAGTTGTGAAAACCGGAATTAAACTTTCCGCCTTTTCTCACCTACGGAAGGCTCAGGGCTGTCCATATCAACGGACTTGCATTCGGGTTTGCCGTGGCAGAGATATTTGCCCTGAGCTACTACATGGTGCAGAGGCTGACGAGAAGGCCGCTGTTGTTCCCGAAGCTTGCAATGGCGCAGTTGTACATATTCAACATAGCCATTGTAGCTGCAGCGGTAAGCCTTCTTGCCGGCATGACACAGTCAAAGGAATATGCAGAACTTGAATGGCCGCTTGATCTTGGAGTCGTTGTACTCTGGGTGATGTATGCAGTCAATATCATCGGCACAGTGATCAAGAGGAAAGAGGAGCAGATGTACATCTCGCTCTGGTATCTGCTTGCAACAGTTATTGCGGTTGCAGTCCTGTATATCGTCAACAACCTCGCAATACCTGTAGGGCTCTTCAAGTCCTACTCCATATTCGCAGGCGTCAATGACGCCAATGTGGAATGGTGGTACGGGCATAATGCAGTGGGCTTTGTCTTTACAACGCCTATACTCGCAATATTTTACTACTTCCTGCCCAAATCAACAGGGCTTCCCATTTTCAGCCACAGGCTTTCGATTATTGCATTCTGGTCGCTGGTATTTGCATACCTGTGGACAGGCGCGCATCATCTCGTTTATACGCCTCTTCCCGACTGGATTCAGACTGTCGGTATTGCCTTCACCATGTTTATGATCGCACCTTCATGGGGTTCTGTCGTGAACGGGTACTATACTGCCGGAGCTGACTGGTCAAAGATGAAGTCAAACTATCTGACAAAGTTTTTTATCCTCGCAATCACATTCTATGGTCTTCAGACTATACAGGGACCAACTCAGGGTTTGAGAGTTGTGAGCCAGCTTATACACTACACCGATTGGGTTCTGGTCACGTGCATATGGGAACCATGGGGTGGCTGGCACTGACCCTTTCGGCAGCCATGTATTACACAATTCCATAAAGTATATAACACGGAGATTTACAGCATTAAACTCGCCAATACCCATTTCTGGTTTGTTCTGATAGGACAACTCATATTCTCCATTACCATGTGGATACTCGGCATACAGCAGGGCGCCATGTGGAAGGCAATATCTCCGGAAGACGGAAGCCTCACTTATACCTTTATGGAGTCATTGATGGGCAACTATCCGTACTGGAAGATGAGGACATTCGGAGGATTGCTCTTCTTTATCGGACTGTGCATCTTTGCCTATAACATCGTAATGACAATTCTCAGGGCAAAAAAGACTGCCGTGGCTGAAGGGAGGTAGAAGATGGCAGGAACTATTTATAAGAAACCGATTTTGTTTGCAGTTGTCGTTACAGTTGTGGTTCTCATCGGGACGATCGTGATGATGGTTTATCCTATGCTCACACCGCAGATGCACCCAAAACTCCAGAACCTCAAGCCTTACACTGCTTTACAGCTTGCCGGAAGGGATGTGTATCAGGAAGAAGGTTGTTTTTATTGTCATACACAGACAGTAAGACCTCTCAAGGCCGAAGTAATGCGGTATGGCGAATATTCAAAGGCTGGAGAATTTGCCTATGACCAGCCATTCCTGTGGGGATCGAAGAGGACAGGTCCGGATCTGGCGAGGATAGGCGGTAAATACACGGATAAATGGCACTATAAACATTTCAATGACCCGAGGAAGTTATTCCAGGGATCAAACATGCCGTCTTACGGCTGGCTTGCAGACCATCCGGTAAATCCAAAGGAAGTTGAGGCAAGGATGAAGGCGCTGGGTTTCCCTTATACAAAGGAAGATACCGATGTCCTTGCTGACAAGACAAAACTTGATGCCCTTGTTGCATATATGCAGGCAATCGGGACTGCAGTACCAAGGAAACCAAAACCGCCTATGATAGCAAAGGGCGATACAAACCCGCTTGCAACAGATCCGAATGCCATTGCTGAAGGCAAAAAGATATACGAGATGAACTGTGCGGCATGTCATGGAGTCGATGCAAAGGGAGACATAGGACCCGAGCTTACCGACAAAGAGTGGGTATATGTGATGGAATCGGTCGGAGACGACACAGTCTTCTTCATGATAGCCGATGGAACAAAGAAGGATCAGGAATTTGAAGGCAGGAAGGCAAAGGGCGGAATGCCTTCATGGGGCGAGTTCTTTGGCAAAAAGAAGATATGGTCACCGTTTCGTATATAAGGTCTCTCGAAGAAAAAGAATAACAGACATCCTATAAAGGTGGTTAAGATGGCAGAAAATACAAACAAAAAACAAATAGTCTTTTATCCAAACTTTTTGTTCAGGGAAGCAGTAGCTGCCCTCATCATGGTCATTATTGTGGTCGCAATGGCTCTGTTAATGCCTATGAAGGTGGGAGACCCTGCAGACCCCTCCGATTCCTCTTTCAAGCCGAGACCGGAGTGGTATTTCATGGCGCCGTTCTATCTGCTGAAGGTATTCCCGTCGAGCCTTGAGGTCATTCCCACGGTTATCGGCCCGATACTGACATTTGTATTTTTGCTGATATTGCCGTTTGTGGATAAAAACCCGGAGATGCATCCGAAGAAGAGAAAACTGGCAATGTCTTTGATGGGAGGTGGTGTGTTATTGACCATACTGTTTACGGTTTTAGGGGTACTGGCATAAAAAGAGTGACCATGGGTCATAAAATATTAATATCAGTCTTAAGGAGGTTCAAATATCATGAAGAGGTTAGTTTTTCTGGTTGGTTTGCTGCTTGTAACATTTGCAGTTAGCGTATTTGCTGCATCGGGTGAGACAGTTATCACCGCAAAGAAGGTGTCGAAGGATCCCACAGACATCAACAGCCCTGAATAGGCTTCTGCAAAGGAGACCACAATTATCAACGAAGGTGCATCTGGCGGTCCTTTTGAGAAAAAGAAACTCGAGGTCAAGGTTAAGGCAGTGTATACAAAGGGAGGCAATATCAGCGTCCTTCTCTCCTGGCCCGACAGCGAACAGGGCATGACAAAGGAGGCATGGAAGTTCTCCAAAGGCAAATGGGACAGACAGAAAAGTGATGAGGACAAGGTTGCCATCAACTGGGAGATCAAGAGAATAAAGAACTTTGCCACAAAGGGATGCGCAGTCGTATGCCATTCAGATGCAAAAAATCATGATGACTGGAAGTATCATACCGAAACAGCTACTGAGCGCGGAGATATGTGGGTATGGAGGGCATACACAAGCAATCCATTGGGACATGCAGAGGATGGTTATGTGGACGATGATTCAAGGAAATCCGATGCAGGAACAGGCAAGGCAAAGAAGAACGAGACATCTGACAAGAAAAAACCAAAGTATATGCAGGACCCTGCCAAGAAGCCGACAGTCTCTGGCTTTCTGGTGGACGGAGAGACCGTAGAGATAAAGGACTACAGCAAGTTCAAGGACGGCGATGTGGTTCCATCATGGATACTCTCGAAATTTTCCGGAAGCATGGCTGATATAAAGGCAAATGCAAAATGGGCAAACGGCAGATGGACGGTTATGCTCCAGAGAAAGCTCAAGAGCGGTGATAAGGAGAACGATGTACAGTTCGACGCAAGGAGGGACTACAACCTCGGCATTGCAGTTTTTAATAACTCAACAAAGCACAACAGCTATAACTCAGCGCCATTAAAGCTGAAGTTCGATTGATTAAACAGTAAGATATGCGGGGCAGGCTAAGCCGATGCCTGCCCCGCATGGGCCAACAATGAGGAGGTAGATGCAATGCAGTGGAGCGGGTGGATTTATTTCGGTTTTACAGTCGCACTCTTTATGGTTTTTATAGTGGTTGTTATTTATTACTACAATCCCAAGAAAAAGGAAAAGATAGAAAAGCCTAAGTACAAGATGTTTGACGATGATGAAAAAATATGAGATCGTTCCTATTACTATTTCTACTTTTTGTCGTTGCGCTGCCAGCCTGCATGAAGCAGAGCGAAGGGGGCTAAAACAGACTGTGACATTCATGCAGGCCATTGCTCTAAGATAATAGCAGAAGATAATATCGGCGTGGTATTCGACTGCAATCCAAAGCCTGTAAAATCTATGTCCGAGATCCTTTTTGGTGTAACTCTTAGAGAGAAAGATAAACCTGTTCAGGATGCCAGCGTGGAGATTTACCTGACAATGCCAGGGATGTTTATGGGAGACAACAGGATTCTCCTCATGCATAAAGAAAAGGGCAGATATGAAGGCAAGGGCGTCATTGCGAGATGTCCAAGCGGAAAGAGGATATGGAAGGCTGATGTTATCATCGTGCACCCTTCAAAAAAGACAACGCATGCAAGTTATGTATTTGAGGTGAAAAATTAGAGGTATCAATGCTTAAATGCGACCACTGTCTTCTTGAATTCCCTGAAAAAGAAGCCATATATGATGAAATAGACGGCGAGAAGAAGGTCTTCTGCTGCAACGGCTGCAGGGGCATATATAAACTGATCCATGAAGAAGGCCTTGACCGGTTTTATGAAGACCGGACATGGAAAGATGCAGGGATTCGATCTTCGGCTCTGAAGAGAGAAATAGACATCAAGCCCTTTGCAGGGCATGTGAGGGATGTTAAAGTCAGCAGTCAGAAAGAGGTAGATATCTTTATTGAGGGCATACGATGCGCATCATGCGTGTGGCTCAATGAGAAGATACTGAGCAGGACAGAGGGCATTGAGTATGCACGGGTAAACTACGCAACCCACAGGGCAAGGATAAGATGGAATCCCGAGGTTATCGGATTGGACAGGATTCTTAAAAGGATAATATCCATCGGCTACAATCCGAGGCCTTATTCGGAATCGGAACAATTCAGGAGACAGAAGGCAGAGGCAAGGGACCTCCTCGTCAGATTCGGCACTGCCGGGTTTTTGTCATCACAGTTAATGATTTACACCACCGCCCTTTATGCAGGATATTTTCAGGGAATAGATACAAAGACAAAGCTCATCTTCGAGATCATAGCAATGCTTCTTACTATACCTGTTATTTTCTACTCAGGGATGCCATTTATCAGAAATACCTTTAAAGGCTTACGCCATCTCAATTTCAATATGGATTCACTCATAACCATAGGCGCGGGTTCTGCATTTATTTACAGCATATACCAGATGTTCATAGGGGGCAAGGTTTACTTCGATACATCCGCCATGATAATAACCCTTATACTTTTAGGCAGATACATGGAGACCACTGCAAAGGGCAAGGCGTCAGAGACTATCGAGAGGCTTTCGGAATTAAGCCCCAAAGAGGCAAGATTAGTCGGCAATCAGCAGTCAGCAATCAGCGGTCAGGAAATAAAGATTGTCCCTATATCTTCAATTAAAAAGGGCGAGCTTATTCAGGTCATACCAGGAGAAAGGATCCCCCTTGACGGCACTGTTGTTGATGGAGAATCGGAAGTTGATGAATCCATTATTACCGGAGAGTCAAAGCCTATCCATAAAAGGGCAGGTCATGAGGTAATCGGCGGCAGCATGAACCTTTACGGTACGCTCGTTTTCAGGGTGACGAAGACAGGCAAAGAGACTGTGCTTTCAAATATTATAAAGGCAGTGGAGGATGCACAGGCAAGAAAGCCACAGATACAGACCATTGCCGACAGGGTTGTGGGTATTTTTGTGCCTGTAATATTGATAATTGCATTTCTTACAGTGGCGGCCCATATGCTTAAGGGTGCATCCACACAGTATGCATTAATGACAGGGATTTCTGTCATTGTTATCGCATGTCCGTGCAGTCTGGGGCTTGCAACCCCGATTGCCATTCTCATTTTTACGAGCATGGCATCACCAAAGGGAATACTCGCCAGGGGAGGAGAGGTTATAGAGAATGCAGGCAGAGCAGATCATGTCATCTTCGACAAAACAGGTACAATAACACTGGGAAGGCCTGTGCTTAAGGAGACGATAGTTTTTGATCGGGATGTTGATAGGGAATATATACTTTCCCTCGCTGCTTCCATAGAGAGGCTATCAGAACACAGTATAGGCCATGCAATCACAGAATCTGCAAAGGGCCTAAACCTCTTCGATGTATCGGAGTTCAAGGCAATTCCCGGGAAGGGAGTCGAAGGGACGATCGGCAGCAAAAAAGTATTTATTGGAAGCATGGGATTGATGGATGAAAGCGGTTGCTCCAGTGATTCAATACATTTTTGATGGACGTTTCCTTGCAATTTGAAAAGAATTGTGATACAGTCATTTATATGGGATGGGACAAAAGGGTGAGAGCGCTCTTTGTGATCTCAGATGTCATAAGGGATGAGGCCATAGAAGTAGTGGATGAACTCAGGAAGGCAAATACAACAGTATCCATTGTAAGCGGCGACAACAGGATTACCACCGGCTCTATTGCATCAATGGTTGGTGTTGACCGTGCAATATCAGAGGCGTCTCCGGTTGCAAAGAAAGAGCTGGTGACCGATATGCAGAGCAAGGGGCATAATATACTGATGGTGGGAGACGGCATCAATGATGCACCTGCATTAACAGAGGCGATGGTCGGCATTGCCATGGGCAGGGGAACAGATATAGCAATGGAGAGCGCGGATGCAGTGCTGGTAAGAAATGATTTGAAACTTATTCTCTATTTTATGAACCTGTCGAAAAAGACATTTTCCATTATAAAGCAGAATATATTCTGGGCATTCTTCTATAACATCATTGCAATCCCCCTTGCAGTCTCGGGCGTTTTGCATCCCATCATCGCTGCAGGCGCCATGGCGGCAAGCTCCCTCTTTGTTGTGGGGAATTCACTGAGAATAAGGAACAGGAATAAGGCATTGGAGGTATAAAAATAGACTTATGTGGACGCTCTCTTTTCTTGTATTTCTATCCATAACACTTGGCATAGGCGCATGGCTTCTCTTCATGTGGTCGGTGAAAAAGGGCCAGTACGAAGATGCAGAGGATATGAAGTACAGAATGCTGGAAGATGACGATATACAGCGCAAAAAAGGGGCCATAAAACATGATAGGGGATTAACATGTATCCAATATGGGAAGTGCCGAATTTAAGCGCCGGCATTATACTGGGGATTATCGCAACCTTCCATATCCTGCCCTCCCATCTCTCTGTTAGTGCCATGTGGTTCAATCTCTATGTCGAGACAAAGGCATACAGGGAAAACAGGCCCGAATATCTCGAATTCATTAAAAAATACACTCTGCTCTTGCTCGTGTTTGCCTATGTCCTCGGTTCCTTGAGCGGCGTCGGAATCTGGTATTCCGCCACAGTAGCAAATCCAAGGGGCCTATCAGGTTTGATACACAACTATGTATGGGGATGGGCGGCGGAATGGGTCTTTTTCATTGTCGAGGTGGTAGGGATATTTGTCTATTATTACACTCTGAACAAGGTGGATATAAAGACCCATCTGAAAATAGGATGGATATTTGCAATTGCATCGTGGATAACAATGATTATCATTACAGGAATCCTTTCTTTCATGCTTTCCCCTGGCAAATGGCCGCAGACAGGTAATTTCTTCGATGGCTTTTTTAACCAGACATACTGGTCCCAGCTTTTTGTAAGGACGACTGTAATGTTCGGCATCGGGGCCGGTTATGCCATAGCTGTTTCAGCGAGGCTCAAGAATGACGATGTGAGGAAATTGGTTGTGAAAACAGCATCCAGATGGGGCATTGCTGGTTTAGTCCTCGGCGCTTTAGCAGTGCAGTGGTATCTCAAGGCCCTTCCTGAAAACGCACATGGATTGCTCGGTTCCATTGTTCCAAAAGGACTCAAGACAGGGATGGTGGTTTCTTTTAGTGCAATGATATTGTACTTTGTATACGCCCATATAAAACCCCTTACCATCAGGATTGTTCCTGCAGTTTTGGCGATAGCCGTTCTTTTTGTCGGGATATGGTCTGCCGAGAGGATGAGGGAGATTATCAGAAAACCGTATGTTATATCCCATTATATGTATTCAAACCAGATAATCGGAAGCGATGTCCGATCAAAGGGCGTGAAAGCAGAGGCGGATTTGATTAATGAAAGAGGGATTCTTAAGATTGCGCCGTTTGTACCGTCTGGTTTGAGGGACATAAATGAAGGGAATAAACTTCAGGCAGGGAAGATGATAGCAATTATTGAGTGCTCGTCATGCCATGTGCTCGATGAAAATGGATTGAGATCCCTGCCCAAGATGATGAAAGGGCTCGGTTTTAAAGATGCGGAGGTTGTAGAGGGCTTTCTGGATGCCCTCGGCGGATACCTCCACATGCCGCCATTTTATGGGACAGCGGCTGAAAAGAAGGCGCTTGCAGCCTATCTTGTTTCGCTGAATAAATAATTCAATAGGTAAGAAGCATGGCTGACTTGAGCGGATTGGAGGAGGTTTAAGCATGGATGTAGGGACAATGATAAATACTTTGCAGGACCCGATGGGCATTCCCTTTTATCCCATTTTATTTCAGGTGCTCATGGTAATTACTTTTGCCCTGCACATCATGTTTGTAAATTTTGCTATTGGTACGATTTCCCTCTCTGTGTACGCATATCTAAAAGGCGGGGAGTATTGGAGACAACTGTCCAAATCCATGGCAAGGGCAGCCACATCGAGTATTTCAATGGCAATTCTTTTAGGTGTGGCGCCTCTACTATTTGTTCAGGTGATATATGACCCTTTCTGGTATGTATCCAATACCCTCTCTGCTGCATGGGTGATCGGATTTATCCTGATATTGATGACTGCATACAGCCTTACCTATGTCTTTTATCTCAAGAGGGATTCTAAGAGTAATAGCTTTGCTATATTCGGAATCATTGCCTTTGCCTTTTTCATATTTGCCGGGGTTATTATGCATGCCCTCGGTTATCAGCTCCTGCAGCCGGAGAAATGGCTTGATTGGTATGTAAGAGGGAATACAGCGGATACATCTGGCGTGTCCCTGCACGCCTTCCAGCTTTCGAGATTTCTCCATTTCATAGTCCCGTCTTTTGCCATGGCAGGCATACTCCTCATGTTATATGCATGGTATTTTAAAGACAGGAATGATAAGGACAAGGAATATCTGCAGTGGGCCGGAAAGATGGGCGCAAATATGGCCTTTGTCTTTACTGCAATACAGGCTGCTGTAGGCTTCTGGTGGCTTCTCAGTTTGCCGTCTGAGTTCAGGTTTTTCTTAGATCCATTCTTTCTGATTGGCGCAGGGCTTGGGATTGTATTATTGGTTTACCTGTATTCTGCAAGAAAAGACCCTGTGAGATATGCAGTGCCGGGTATTCTTCTTGCATTTCTGACTATATTGGGGATGTCATATACAAGGGAATCTTTGAGGATGAAGTATCTCGGCCGCTTCGATTATTCCATCTTCAATTATAAGCTGAACCTGGACTATGGAAGCACACTCCTCTTTTTATCCACATTTGTGGTCGGTTTGGTAATAGCAGGCTATCTCCTTTCTGTTGCATATAAATCAGGCAAAACTGCAGGAGAATATGTTCCTACGCCATCAATGAACAGGTGGGGAAAGGTAAGTATAGCACTGCTTTTGATATGGATAGCAATAGTGGCCGGACTCGGCATTGCAATTTCGGTAAAAAATTATTTATAAATTAAATACAATTAATGCATGCAAAAGAAAAAATCTTTGAAAGGCTCCTGCCTGCTGTCATTGCAGCCTTTTTTATACTGCTGTCCACTCCTATCCATGGTAAATATGTAGCCTTATCGCCACACGGACTCCCTGATGCACCGTCAGGACATTATAAATTTGATTTTGAGCTTGCAAAAGGCAAGTTTTTGGTAGCCGGTACAAACATGAAAGACCCTCGTTTTTCCGAAACTATTATCTTTCTGGTTGATTATGGCCCGCAAGGCACCATGGGTTTGATTGTCAACAGGCCTACAGATATAAGGCTCTCTAAGATGTTCCCCGATATTAACATGCTAAAAGAGATTCCCGACTTTATTTATATTGGCGGGCCGGTGGAAAGAAACCGGTTGTTCATGCTCATTCAGACATCCGGCAAGCCTGAAGATGCCCATCCGGTATTCGATAATATCTATATAAGCACAAGCAGCGCCTTGCTCGAACGTGCTGTCAATGACCCTGATGCAGGAGAGAGATTCCGCATATACTCCGGTTATGCAGGCTGGGCACCCGGCCAGCTTGAGCATGAAATAACAAGGGGCGATTGGCATATCATGAATGGCGATGCGGAGATTATTTTTGATAATGCCCCATTGGAGCTATGGCAGAAGATTATGAATACGGGAATGAATCTGCAGGTGAGGGTGTAGTTTCTTCTCAATTTAGTAAGGCATAGCTATTTGTCGATATAGATTATTTCTTGTCCCATGAAGTGCAATGTTGTGCCGTCGCTAATTCCAATTTTTCTTTTGTGATATGAGGCAACCGTACGGGAGCAAAGAAATTTTCTGGATACAAATAATCTTCGCCTGATTCATCGATGACTCTTATCTGGTGATGCTTTTCAGCTACCTTATCGGTCAATACTTCGTACAGTTTTCTTGTTTCCAGAGACGATTCATAACCGCGATTATCAACGCATATCATAAAATGTTTTTTCATAACTGTCTCCTCTTTTATAATTTTTTTTCATAGGCATAACATTTAATATACCAAGTTTGTATTTTTTCTCTTCATGACCAAAATATTAGCATATGCTGAGACGTTTGAGAAGAAAAAGTTTGAAAAGCAGAGAAAAAAATATTTCATGCTTCTGGTATTTGCTGGTAATATGGCCTAAAAGGCAGGTTGGTATGATGATGTTTCTTTGCAGGTGTAACTGATAAGCTGTGCTTATCAGTTACACGCATAAAATTTACTTCTTTCTTGCTGCTTCTTTGATTATTTCCTGTCCGATGATGTTTCTCTGTATCTGGTTTGTGCCCTCGTAAATCTGGAGTATCTTTGCGTCCCTCATCATCTTCTCAACCGGATATTCCTTCATGTA
Organism: Dissulfurispira sp.; assembly: GCF_036745535.1. NCBI lineage: Bacteria > Pseudomonadati > Nitrospirota > Thermodesulfovibrionia > Thermodesulfovibrionales > Dissulfurispiraceae > Dissulfurispira > Dissulfurispira sp. Next base: position 73,000 of record NZ_DAIOFX010000002.1, on the reverse strand, counting down.
TCCCGAACCGCCCATGACCTGAACAGCATTTGTAGTCACTTTCATGCCCACATCTGTGCCGAATGTCTTTGCCATTGCAGAGGGCTTTGATATGTCCTTTGCGCCGCTGTCCACGTACCTTGCGACAGAATAGATGAGAGACCGCGCAGCCTCTATCTCGATAGCCATATCTGCAAGCATGTGCTGTACTGCCTGAAAACTTATAATCGGATGGCCGAACTGGTGCCTCTGCCGTGCAAATTTTACAGCCTCTTCAAATGCGCCCTGAGCAACTCCAAGTCCTTGTGCACCAACGCCTATCCTTGAAGAGTCGAGGGTCTTCATTGCAACGATAAATCCCATGCCTTCCCTTCCGAGAATGTTTTCTTTTGGAATCCGGCAGTTATCGAATATCAATTCCCTTGTGGATGATGCCCTTATGCCCATCTTGTTCTCTTTCTTCCCGAATGTGAAGCCGGGTGTTCCTTTTTCAACAACGAATGCAGATGCGCCCCTCGGCCCCTTTGATTTATCTGTTATGGCGATGATGGTGTATATCTCAGCCTCTCCGCCATTTGTAATCCATTGCTTTGTGCCGTTTAAGACATACTCGTTCCCTTCGAGTTTTGCGGTCGTCTGTATCCCTCCAACATCGCTTCCGGCGTTTGCCTCTGTAAGGCCGAAGGCAACCAGCCTTTTGCCTGCTGCGATGTCAGGCAGATATTTCTTCTTCTGCTCATCGGTGCCGAAAAGCAGTATTGGATAGGTGCCGAGGGCATTTGCAGCATATGTTGTGGATACGCCTACACATGCCCTTGAAAGCTCTTCAACGACCAAACAGAGTTCAAGGCATCCCTTGCCGAGTCCTCCGTACTCCTCGGGTATAAAAAGCCCTATCATGTCTGACTGGGCAAGTGTCTTTATTATTTCCCACGGATATTCATTTTTTTCATCGAGCTCGGCCCTGACAGGCACGACCTTTTCCTCTGCGATCTGACGTGCAAGGTCTCGTATCATCTGCTGCTCTTCAGTTAAGAAATAATCCATAAAAACCCTCCCATTTATTTATCCGCTAATGTCGATTTCTTCTATCAAGAGGCTTGAAGCGCCTATATTACCATAAAATCGCAGATCATCGCCAACCATGACCACCTTTTTAAACAGGTCGAGGATATTGCCTGAAATCACCGCCTCTTTTACAGGATGCTTTATCTCTCCATTTTCTATCCATAATCCTGATGCACCCACAGAGAATTCCCCTGAAATGGGGTTTGCAGTGTGCATGCCCATTGTTTCGATAACATAGAGGCCTCTGTTAATATTTTTTACGAGATTTTCGAATCTTTTTGTATATTCCGCTGATGTTGGTTCTATATAGAGATTTGTGGGGCCTACCGTAGGAAGGCCTGTGAAGCCGCCTCGAACAGCATTTCCTGTGGATGCAATGCCATCTTTCTTTGCTGTGTAAGTGTCATATAAATATCCATTTAAAATCCCTTTTCCGATTAATATCTTGTGAGATGTGGGGACGCCTTCGTCATCAACCGGTTTGCTGCCGAGTTTTTTATCGAGCAATCCGCTGTCTATGATATTGAGCCTGTTGCTCATTACCACATCACCCTTTTTGCCTGCAAGCATTGACTTCTTTTTCTGTACCGATTCGGATGAAAGGGCTGACGAAAGTATGCCCAAGAACTCTGTGGAGACCGAGTTGTCCAGAAGGACAAAGCCCTTAATAGAGTTTATCTTCCGTGCCCCGAGGAGCTGTGCTGCCCTGCGTGCCGCAGTCCTGCCAACTTCCTCGAAGGATACATCCTTTAAAAACCTGCTTCCCTGATAATCCCATCCAAGCTGGCTTTCGCTGCCTTCCTCTGCGATTGCTATTAATTGAGCCGAACATCCTGTGGATTGATAATGCGCATTTATGCCGTGAGAGTTTACGATATAGGTATTGTTTGTGCTGAAGATCCCTGACGCCTTCCTGATTTTCTTTATACGATTGTCTTCATTAAATGCAGAACTCTCGATAAGAAGTGTGCGATTTATTGCCTCATCTTCTGCCCCACTTTCTAATAGTAAGGCTATATCATTGTCAAAAATTAAAGGCTGGCTAATTGCTGAAGGCTGAAGGGCTGAAGGCAATTCAAGATAATCGTCAGGCTCGGAATACTTTGATGCCTCTACCGCATTTTCTGCAACAGTATCCATTTCATCCGGGTTTGTGGAATACGAAAACCCGAGGCGGTTATCCTTTATGACCCTGATGCAATAGCCCATGGTCATCGATGACTCAAGGGTATCTATCTTCTGCTCCTTGACCTCAATGCTGAGGCTCTTTGATGTCTTTACATAGACCTCTGCTCTATCAGCGCCCTTATCAATCGCAATATTCACAAGTCTTGCTGCAAATGCTGTATTCATCCCCATTCCTCATAATACGTTGCAGATGCGGTTTCCGACTCCCATACCGTTACAGCAGAGACTTTTATGTTTTCGTATGATGCCAGTCCCTTTTTGAGGGAATCGAATATCCATCTGGCAATGTTTTCTGATGATGGATTTTTCTCTGTAAAAGGGAATATATCATTAAGGAATTTGTGATCAAGCTGGGCAACGATTTCATTGGTTGTTTTCTTAAGGTCGTGGAAATCGATGGCAATATCTATTTCATTTAATTTGTCAGCGGTCACATATGCCTGTACCTTCCAGTTATGGCCGTGCAGGTTTTCGCATTTGCCCTTATAGCCCCTTAATTGATGGGCTGAAGCAAAAGATGTCTCTATCATTAATTTGTACATGGGAACCTTTTACCTTTCTTTCTTGAATATCGCTATATAAGGAAGATTCCTGTATTTATTGTCATAATCGAGGCCGTAGCCCACTACGAACTGGTTAGGAATCTCAAATCCTGTATAATCGACAGGAACATCTACCGAGCGGCGCTCCTTTTTGTCCAGGAGTATGCATATCTTAAGGCTTGCAGGGCCTTTTGAGAGTATCCTCTCTCTTATATAATTGAGTGATACGCCTGTATCGATGATGTCGTCTATCAGGAGAACGTGCTTTCCTGCAATGTCTTCCTTTATGTCGTAATGTATCTTCACTTCTCCTGTGGATGTGCTTTTTAAATAGCTCGATGCTACAATGAAATCCAGCGTAACCGGAATCTTGAGTGCCCGTACGATGTCTGCAAAAAACATGAATGAGCCTTTTAAGATGCCCACTGCAAGGATCTCTTTACCGATGTAGTCACGGGATATCCTGTCTGCCAGTTCAGTAACCTTTTCGTGGATCTGCTCGGTCGTCAAAAACGGCTTTCCTATGATCATGGCTCCCTCCGAATAAGTAGTTAACCCCATAATTATAACCCAAGTTGAGTGATTCTTGCTCTGAAATATGCGAGCAGGTGCGGCGAAAAGAGGGGTCTTTGAGCCGTGCCTGCTCGCATAAAATCGCTTAAATCAGGTAAAATATATTGTGAGGTTGCACACCTATGGTAAAAATCTTCTATACACCGAATGGATACAGAAATACCGCTGAATTCCTGTTTAAAGATGCATTAAAATATATCCACGGTACTGATTATTCAAAAATACTTTATTTATCGCCTACCTCGGTAAAAGTCCATGAGGCTCAAAGAATATTCCACAGAGCTATAAAAGAAGATTTAGGGGGCTCGTGGGGGAACGAAGTTCCCCCATGTTCTTGCTACATCCCTCCGGAAATGGCCACCATAATGCAGTACTGCAAAAAAATCTATTCCGTCTATGGCGACAGGAGAATACTGCATGAGTCATTAATTCCGGTTATCCTCTCAAGGCTCTGCGGCAGAGGGCTCGGCTTTTCATCAATGATTGCCGACTTTATAAGCGACATCAAACATCTCTATCCCGATTGCGATATGGATGCCATAAAGCATAGCTTCACGGATGTATTTCGTGATCTAAACATACCTGAAGCCGTTGCAGAGACCATAAATGAAGGACTCGAGACATATAAGGATTATCAATCTTTTATAACGGGAAGCGGGCTTATAGATGAAGACGATGTCATGAAAGATAGCGGTCAGTGGTTAGCGATCAGTGGTCAGAAAGACTCATCGCTCGTCACTCATCACTCGTTACTGATTTTAGACGGATTTTACGATCCAACTCTCTTGGAAAAGAATGTACTGAAGGAGCTTATTCAATCCTCGGAACAGACCCTTGTTGCGATACCGTACAGTAATCAGTTCAGAGGGCTGGTGGAAGGGTATGTAAATTTTTTAAAAGATAATTTCGAAATTGAAGAAACATTTGTTACCGATTCACCCATTCACCCATCCACCCATTCCTTTGCTTACTATGCCTATCCGTGTATGGAAGAAGAGGTGGAAGGTATAGCAAGGAATATAAAATCATTATATGTGTCGGGCAAGCTCAGGGATTTAAGAGAGGTAATCGTTACATTCCCTGACCTGAGCAAATATGCCCTCATGGTTGAGAGGGTCTTCCATCGCTATGGCATTCCCTATGATATCTCTAAGAACAAAACACTTGGACGGATGAGGCCATTCCTTGACCTCCTGTCCCTTTTAAGGTCAGTGGCAGATGGCTATCCGAGGCTGAAGTTTTCCCAATTCCTGTCATCCGCATATTTCACCAAGATTCCCGAAGGGATCAAGAAATGGGTAGCGACCTTTTCCCTCAAGTCAGGGATTGTTTCAGGAAAGGAATCGTGGCTCAACTTTATAGAGGGAGGCTCTGAAAATGTTGATATGAGCCTTATGAAAGAAAAGGACACGATAGAAAAGGATATGGCATGGATTTTCGACAAGCTCCAGCCCCTTGAAGATGTCAGGAAAGGAGCGGGCATCGAGACCTATGTTTATTTGATTCGGGATATTTTGAATGAATTTGGTTTTCTGGCATCGACCCTCGATTCGGAAACGAGGGATCTGCGCAGGACAACCAAGGAATTAATAGAACAGATGTCTTTTTTGAGCGCATTACATCCTCATCCGATTACCCTGAATGAATTCATAGATGTGTTCAACCATCTCCTTAATTCGACGCATATGGAAACAGAAGGCACAGGCGTGAGGGTAATGGATTTTTCTGAAATGCCTGGCATGTCGCCGGAGTATATCTTTTTTGGAGGGTTGACCGATGGAGATATGCCACGGAGGATGGGTCTGGACTATCTGCTGCCTGACAGCGTTAAAAGAAGGCTCGGATTTTTGCATCTCGACAAGTACATAGAGACACAGCGTTTTTCTTTTCACAATGTCATAAAATCGTGCAGGAACCTGCATCTTTCCTATCCGTTGATGGAAGGCGACGATCTGTTCCTTCCTTCATCGTTTTTATATTTTGGCGAGGAGGCAAAAGAGAGGATCCCCGGCATCTTTTCCAAAGAGGAATACCTTATAAGGCAAGGCTACAAGCCGTTTTCTAACTATATTTCTGAAGTAGGGGCGATTCCATCTTCCCTGAGTGCCTCATCCTTTTTGCGCGTCACAGATATAGATGCATACAGGATGTGTCCGAGAAAATTTTTCATAGAGAGGATATTGAACCTTGAGCCCATGAGTGTCAAGGAATACGAGCTTGAGGCAGCCACAATTGGTAGCATAATACACAAGATAATGGAGAAGATTGTAAAAGAGCCCTTCGACAATCTTGAAGATCTCAAGAAAAGGGCAGAGGCAGCAATAGAGGTATCCGTGAAGGACAGGAGGATCGATGCGTACTGGAAGAGGATAATAAAGGATACATTCATGGAGATACTTCCTGATATCTACGAAAAAGAGCTTGAGATAAGAAAGGACGGTTATATATCCACAGAGGTTGAAAAGACGATCACGGGCGAACCGATAAAGGGGATAAGATTGAAGGGCAAGGTGGACAGGTTCGACAGGATCGATAATGCAGTGCAGATAATAGATTATAAAACAGGAACGCCGGGCCTTAACTGCAAACAGGTATTGGAGGGGAACGAGAATCTCCAGTTGTTCCTCTATGCCGCCATGATGAAGAATCAGGGGTATGCAGTTAGCAGGGTGGGGATATATTCCCTGAAGGATATCGATATTAAATGGTGTCCGCCGAAGAAAGGTAGAGGTAGAGGTAAAGGCAAAGAAAATGAGGAACAGGGTATTGACGATTACATAATTGCATCTCTGAAGTTTCTTGAGGAAGCGGTAAAGGACATGAGGAAAGGAGATTTCAAGGCAAGGCCTCTGAATGACTATATTTGCTGGAGCTGTCATGAGTATGCATTCTGTCCGTATATACAGCAGTAAGGAGGGAAATAGAGGATGAAAGTCAGATTTTTGATCTCGATTGTTTGCATTTTTATTCTTATATCATGTGCGCCTAAAGAAATAGTGCAGCCGCCTCTAAAACCTGCAAAAATAGCACTGGTTCTCGGTGCAGGCGCATCAAAGGGATTTGCACACATCGGCGTCCTGAAGGTTTTGGAATCCAATAAAATTCCCGTTCATATGATAGTGGGAACGAGTGCAGGCAGTTTTGTGGGAAGCCTGTATGCCTACGGCTACAATGCCTTTCAGCTTCAGAAAATGGCTATCGCCATAGAAAAGGGAGATATTGCAGATCTGTCGATACCGGACAACGGCTTTATTAAAGGGGAATTGCTCGAAGGTTACATTAACAAGGCAGTAAAAAATAGTTCCATGGAAAAATTGCGGATACCGTTTTATGCTGTTGCGACAAACATTCAGAACGGCCAGGAAGTTGTCTTCGGCACAGGGAATACAGGCAGGGCGGTCCGGGCAAGCTGTTCGATTCCCGGCATATTCAGACCCGTAAAGATTTCAGGACATATGTATGTGGACGGCGGTGTTGTAAGCCCTGTTGCAGTGGATGCTGCAAGGAAGATGGGTGCGGATGTAATTATCGCTGTTGACATTTCAGCAGATGTCGACAATACACAGCCCGAAAGCACCATAGAGACAATATTGCAGTCAATAAGCATCATGTATTCGAAGATTTCCAACGCACAGCTTTCAAAGGCCGATGTTGTGATAAAACCGAAGGTGGGCTACATAGGCTCTGCCGATTTCGACAAGAGGCATGAGGCTATTATTGAAGGCGAAAAGGCAGCACTGGAGGCATTGCCGAAAATAAACGCAATTATCGCAAAACTAAAACAGGAAGGAAGGCTGAAATAGACTAATTGACATACACATATGCTTTATATATGATATGTGCAGGAAGTGCATATGGCAAAAGTAAGGTTTCAGATGTTTATTGAGGAATCGCAGAAAGAGGCGTTGGAGCGACTTCAGCAGGATTCAGGCATGTCCGTAGCCGAACTGGTGAGGACAGCCATCAATAATTTTCTGTCGGAACGCAGAAAAAAGAAAGAGAGGCCCGCAGATGAAATAACAGAGAAACTTTTATCGGTAGCGGGCATCTGCAAAGGCGGGCCGCCGGACCTTGCGGATAATCACGACCATTATCTTTATGGCTTTCCCAAGAAAAAATGAAAAGGATTTTTTTCGATACATGGGGATGGGCTGTGATAGCTCATAAAGGCGACGACCATCATAACCGCGTTTTCTCTTTTTATAAATCATTTATCGTTAATAAGGGCATTCCTGTTACCACAGATTACGTCATTGCAGAGATTATAAATCTTTTAAGATCACGGATCGATTCCGAACAAACCGCTATCTTTATCGATGCAATTCTCGAAGCTGTTAATAAAGACAGGATAATCCTCGAAAGAATAGACGAGAAGCGATGGACAAAGGCATGGGATCTGAGCAAAAAGTATAACGACAACCCGCATATTTCGTTTTTTGACTTTTCCTCTTTTGTCGTGATGAAGGAGCTTCGCATCACGGATGTTCTGACTGCCGATAAGCATTTTGAAGATGTAGGAATGGGATTCAGGAAGTTGTTTTGAGGAAGGGATGAGAAAAAATGGGATTATGGAAAAGCCATCAAGTTTAGAAAAAATTTCAGACAATCTTATAGTTGAAGTAGGCATGACAGTATTGGCATCTTTTGCTGCAACGCCGCTTGCTCCGCTCCTTCCTGTTCTGACTAAATCCTTGGCTTATACCAGAAACAAGAAGAGAGTAGAAAAGGCTTTATTGGAAATCGAACAAAAACTGGTCGAACACGAAGAAAAACTTAAGAATCTTTCTGATGCTCAATATAAGATAATCAATGAAATAATACTGACAATTCTTCAGACGACGGAGGATGAAAAAATTGCATATCTACAAAAAGCTGTTTCAAACTGCATTGAAGAAGAAACAGTTCCGTTGGCTTTTGTATCGCAGATATCAAGAATTTTGAAGGACATATCGGTAGAGGAACTGAAGTTTTTAGTTAAATATCATAAGAAATCAAAAATTGTTTTTGATGAAAAATCATCAAAAGAAGATGAATTGAATATCGGAATATATTCGGATGAGGGTATTCTGATTTCCGGTTTAATAGCATTAGGCTTATTAGTGCCGGGCGCAACTACTTTTGATGAAGTTGGTCAATATCATTTTTCACCATTAGTTGAAAAGGTGCTAAAAGTTATTGGAGTAGGGTTAACAAATTAAAATTTAAAATTTGAAATTTGAGATTAAAAATTAAAGATTCGAGATTAAAGATTAGAAATTTAAGATTTCAAAAAAAATCAGAATTTGAGGTTTCAAATTTGAAATAAAATATGGAAAACAGAGGGACAATATGACCTACGAGCGTTTTGAAGACCTGCCTGTGTGGAAAGCGGCAATAGGGCTTGCTGAAAAGATATACGCGCTCACGGAGAGACAACCCTTTAGAAGAAAATACAGCCTCCGCGACCAGATAGAGAGAGCTGCGCTTTCAGTGTCAAACAATATCGCAGAGGGTTTTGAACGAGGAACTACACAGGAACTCCTGACTTTTCTTTATATTGCGAGAGGTTCTGCCGGAGAAGTCCGTTCAATGCTCTGTTTTATTGAAAGGCTTTCGTCTTTTAAAGATTTGAAATCTGAAATCTCAAATTTGAAATCGGAGGCCGAAGGCATCTCAAGGCAGCTTAGGGCATGGGCTGATTCACTTCAGAGCAGCGAGGTCAAAGGGCAAAGATATTTGAGCGAAAAGGAGCGCAAAATTACTCAACAGAAGAAGGATAGAGAAGAGTTTCTTGAGACGCTCAAGAATTATAAGAAATAATCTCAAATTTGAAATTTGAAATTTCAAATTAAAAAACAGCGATAAGATGAACGAGAATTACCTCGACATATCGAAGAGCGTGATGATCTCTGCGCCTGCTGGTTCAGGAAAGACGGAGAAGCTTGCGAGGAGATACATAGAGCTTCTTAAAAGCGGCTCTAATGTGGAGCGCATACTCGCAATAACATTCACAGAAAAGGCTGCTGCAGAGATGAAGGAGAGGATTCTGAACATCCTTAAAAAAGAAGACCTCGAACTCTTTGAAAGGGTCAGGGAGAGGATGCCGAGGATGCGCATATCAACCATTCATTCCTTCTGTTTAAAGCTTTTAAAAAGGTTTTCCCTTGACCTCGATGTAGACCCTTCCCTTGAGGTCATGGACTGTTTTAATGCGGATATCCTCTGGAGTGAGGCGGTATATGAATGTCTTCTTGAGGATAATGCCTCTGGAGAGGGACTGTTTTACGAAGTAATAAAAGACAACGGCATTAAGGGATGGAAGAAGCTCTACAGCATACTTGACGAGCTCCACGGTAAAAGGCCGACTATAGAGTTCGGGATTAAGGGTTCGGCCAATGGCCACTTTGTGGAGTTAGGAGTCCAAGGTTCTGAACAAGACCACTTTGGAAGGATTCTGTCCATATATTCGAAATGCCTGAAAAGATACAAGAGGAAAAAGATGGAGCGGCATTGTCTCGACTATAACGACCTTGAGCTCATGGCATATGAGGCCATATCAAAAAATCCCGAGTGGCAGAATGTCCTTTATTCCTTTGATGAGCATACAGACCATATACTCGTTGACGAGTTTCAGGACACAAGCATGCTCCAGTGGAAGATAATCGACAAACTCACGGAAGAATGGCGTTCCGGATTGGGTGCAAAAAGAGAGACCGGAGTTAACCCGACCATATTCCTTGTGGGTGATGACAAGCAGTCCATCTACTCCTTCAGGGGAGCCAATGTCAGCATATTTAAAAATGCTAAGAAAAAACTCACGGAATGGCTTGGAGACGAATACCATTTCATAGAGATAAAAGAGAACTACCGCAGCCTGCCGGCCATTGTAAATTTTGTTAATACACTCTTTGAACGGCTGATGCCAAAGGGACTTTATGATGACTATAAGGTCGAATACACACCCTTTGATGCAACAAGGGCAGGTGAAGGGAATGTGGAACTTGTACTCCTTGACAGCATCGGCAATACAAAGGAGAACAGGAAGGCAGAGGCTGCTGTCATCGCCAGAAAGATTAAGGAATTAGCAGGCACATATGTGATATACGATAACAAGGAAAGGGGGATTTCACAAGGGGGACAAAGTCCCTCTTGTGTGCAGAAAAAATGCAGTTATGGAGACATGGCGATTCTCTTGAGGAGCAGGACGCACCTTTCAATATTTGAGGATGCGCTGAGGAGGGAAAATATCCCCTTTATTGTCGTTAAAGGCATAGGTTTTTACAACTCCCCTGAGGTAGGTATTCTGAGAGATCTTCTGTTCTTTCTCATCGATCCACATGATGACTACAGTCTTTTTAATATCCTCCGCTCACCCCTGTTCTCCATGGGATATGACACCCTGCTGAAAATTGCTAAAGATGCGGTTATCGATGACATGCCTGCCGGTTATTTATTCGAATCGCTGAAAAAATATGCAGCACAACACCCCAACACTCCATCACTCCAACACTCCATCACGTTACTTGCTAAATGGCTCGAAAGGGCGAAGGATACGCCATATGCAGTGCTGCTTGAAGATATACTTGCAGAGGCAGATGCATGGCACTATTTCCATGAAAAGCAGCGCTATGTGAATGTGAAGAAATTTATAAGGCTCGTTGAGGAATTCGAATATAACGGGCTTGCAGGCTTGGAGATAAAGGAGAAGCTGATCAAGGCATCCAAAAAATCCGAAGAGGCAAAGGCCAATGTCAACACAGAGGGCATGGATGCTGTAAGGATAATGACCATACATGCATCGAAGGGTCTCCAGTTCCCCATGGTGTTTCTCCCGTGCCTCGATGAGAACAGCAAGGCAAGAGGTTCCAGCAATGTGGTGATGGATGAAGACGAAAACGGCATTGTTATAGCCTATGAGGAAGATTTCAATATCAGGAAAAAGACGCTCCTTTTCCAGAGACATAAGGAAAGGCTTCAGGACGAAGAAAAGAGACTGTTTTATGTGGCAGTGACGAGGGCAATGGATCATCTCTGCATGTCCGGCGTATGGCCAGATTCCGGAACAAAATCCCCTTCAGGGAAACTGGCGTATATTGCAGATTCCTTTAATCTCATTGATACAGATTCCACAGCAGGACTGCCATTTAAGATTAATAGAGTAGGAGCAGATGAGTCTGGAGTTAAGAATCCGGAGTTAAGAGTTAAGAGTCAAGAGTCACATAACTCTAAACTCATAACTCAAAACTCTGAATTATTTGACGAGCCTGTATTTATCGAGCCTCTCGATTATAAGCCTTCACCTGTGTGGCTTGATGTCACTGAAGAGATAAATGAGGTAAGGAAAAAACATGGCGATGACTGGGTTGTCCTAGGCAGGGCATTTCACAGGATATTCGAGGGTATTTCAAAGAGACATATTACAATGGATAATCTAAAAAATAAGACAACGGACGTGCTTAAAAATGAAGTAATGTCTGATGCGGATGTGGATAACATGAAGAATGTTATTCTGCTCGATTTTAAAAAACTTGATGAGTCCGGCCATTTGAAGGACATTATACTTCCTCAGGAAGATTCTTATGCCGAGCTTCCATTTGTTCTGGACATGGGGAGCAGGATCTATAAGGGAAGGATAGACAGGCTGATTATAAAAGAGGGGCAAGGGGACAAGATTGCATATATTTACGATTATAAGACATACCCGATTTCAGAAGAAGAAATACCTGAGTTGATGGAGAGATATTTTTTCCAGATGGACATCTACAAAAAGGCTGTGGAAAGGCTCTTTTCTGTGAAGGCAAGGAGCTATATCTTCTTCACTCATGAGCCGAGGCTCGTCGAAATGGTATAATTAGTAAAACGATCGAAAAGGAGGATATTATGTTTGAACCGCAGTTTATGTCATTTCTGTTTATAGTATTCCTTGTAATCTATTTTCTCTCCAGTGCAATTAAGATTTTAAAGGAATACGAGAGGGGCGTTGTGTTCAGGCTTGGAAGGATTATCCCGGTAAAAGGTCCCGGCCTTGTAATCATATGGCCTATTATCGATAAACTGGTCAAGGTAAGTCTGAGGACGGTTACGATGGATGTCCCGCCGCAGGATATTATCACCAAAGACAATGTTACGGTCAAGGTGAACGCAGTTATTTACTTCAGGCCGTTAGACCCTGTAAAGGCAATTACAGAGGTTGAGGATTTTCATTACGCCACTTCGCAGATAGCACAGACCACGCTCAGGAGCATTTTAGGACAGAGCCAGCTCGACGACCTTCTTACAAAGAGGGATGAGCTTAATGCAGAGCTTCAGAAAGTGATCGATACGCAGACAGAGCCGTGGGGCGTTAAGGTTACGGCAGTTGAGGTTAAAAATGTCGACCTGCCGTCAGAGATGCTCAGGGCAATAGCAAAACAGGCAGAGGCAGAGAGGGAGAGAAGGGCCAAGATAATACATGCCGAGGGTGAATTTCAGGCATCACAGAAATTGGCAGACGCAGCGAAGATTATCTCATCAGAGCCTGCAACCCTTCAGCTCAGATACCTTCAGACCTTGACAGAGATTGCAACCGAGAAGAACTCAACAATAATCTTCCCTATTCCTATAGACTTGATAAAGACATTTCTTGAGAAGACTGGAGCAGGAAAATAAGTAGAGGTAAGAGGATATTAAAGTAATAAACAAAAATAACATATGGATTAAACCCCTGATACTCATACTTATTGTCGGCGGGCTGACAATAATTTTTTATAAGACGGGGTTAATTCATTTTTTCCTTAACAGGGAGAGACTGCTTAGCTTTCTGGATTCCCTTGGGCCTGCTGCGTTCATTGGATTCATATTTCTTCAGGTTGCACAGGTCGTTGCGGCGCCCATCCCCGGCGAAGTTACGGGACTTCTCGGAGGCTTCCTTTACGGCCCAATCCTCGGAGTAATGCTATCCACCACAGGATTGACCATAGGCTCCTACATAGCCTTTGCCCTTGCGCGGACGTTCGGAAGACCATTTGTGGACAGGTTTGTTGACAAAGCCATAATGAACCGATTCGACTATCTCCTCCACCATAAAGGGGCATTCCTCGTTTTTCTCCTTTTCCTCATTCCGGGTTTTCCAAAGGATTATTTATGTTATATACTTGGATTGGGGCATCTTTCCACAATGGAATTCCTTGTGATAGGAGGCACTGGAAGACTTTTCGGCACTATATTGCTCACACTGGAAGGAGATTATATAAGACATCATCAGTACGGCAGGTTTTTCATCCTTGTGGGAATTACGCTGATAGTTGTTTTTATTGCCATGGCATACAGGGATAAGCTTGAAAGATTGTTCAGGATATGGCATATTATGGACTATAAAAGAAGAAAGGTGAAAAAATCGGACAAAAAGAACTCATAAAGTTTCTCAGTGCGTTCATTTTCTTTTCTGCAATCCCCTCAAGTGCCTGGGCATTCGTCCCTCACGCTTATCCCGGAATCTACATACACCAGATGGGACATGTGTATTTCTTCGTCTCCTGTATATTCATTATATGGATTATAGTGCATCATAATTTACACAAGTCGAAAGGCTGGAGATACATACTTCTTGCCGAACTGTTTTTCGCTTTATGGAATTTGGATACATTTATAGGACACATCACCGAATTCTGGATCGAAAAGACACAGATAATAGGAAGCAGACAAGGCTGGGATTATTTTTTTAGAGATGTAACAATTGAAGGCAGGGAATACATCTATTACATAACACGATACGAGTTTTTTCTGCTTTTACCCGCGATACTGTTCCTTTATATGGGATTGAGAGAACATCTGAAAGAGGAAAAGGCCGCGGTTTCGGTTTCTGCGCTTTTGCCCTTATTCCCTATTTTATTCTCCGAAGTAGTGGGTGCGTTTGTGATGGTTCTGCTTTCTGTAATGAGCCTGATTACTGCTTTAAGTCTTTATAGAAAAAATAAAGGCAATGTGCTGTGGAGTTATTTGCTGTGGCTTTCCACATCCTATGTCATTTTTTCCATATCGAGGTCACTGGGACATATTCTTAAACCCGCCTTGATAGCTACAGGATACGAACATATATGGAACTCTATAGACCCGTACAGCGGAAGCTTCATTACCTTTACCTTTGCCGTTATAGGCACTGTCAGCCTCTTCTTTTTCAGGGCATACGCCTCTTATCTTAAAATGCTGGATGACAAAAAAAAGGATTGAGGCTGTTAATGCAGACTTGACCGAGTTGAATCAGGAACTGGAGACAATGGTGGCTGAAAGGACAATGAGCCTGATGGCACTGACTGTTGCCGACAGGGTGAGGAATCCTGCTGCTGTGATTGGCTGGACATGCAAGCGGATACTCGAGAAGGAAAAGGTTCCTGAAAAACTGGGTGAAAATCTTAAAGACGTCATTGATGAGTCTGAAAAGCTGGAGTCTATTGTTAAAGATTTCGAGGCGTTGCTGAAGAGCAAGCAATCGAGGTTCATGTATGAAGATATCAATGAGATTGTAAAAGGCGTTGTATCAATCGTTGAAAAAGAGGCGGACGAAAAAAAGCATAAAGCTTTCTGTAAATCTTGCAGGTCATCCTCTTAAGATAAATACACAGAAAAACTTATTAAGGGCGGCGATCTTTCACATTATAAGGAACGCCATCGAAGCAACGCCCGATAGAGGCATGATAACGGTTACAACTGCCGGGGACAACGAAAAGGTTACGCTTGCTATTTCCGATACCGGTGCCGGCATTCCAGAGGAAGATATCGGGAGGATATTCGACCCGTTCTTCAGCACAAAGCTGTTCAGATTCGGGATGGGTCTGCCTCTGGTAAAGCAGATAATTTCAGAACATCTTGGCGAAATAAAGGTTGAAAGCGAGCCCGGAAAGGGCACAACATTTAAATTGATTTTTCCAGTGAGATGGATAGAAAAGAAGTAAGAATTTTCACCACTTGATAAGGGCCGATGCCCATGTAAGTCCGCCGCCGAATGCCTCAAGCAATACATAATCCCCTTCTCTGATCCTTCCTATGCGCACTGCTTCATCGAGGGCAATGGGAATTGACGCTGCAGATGTATTGCCGTATCTGTCAAGATTGACAACGACCTTATCCATTGACAGTCCGAGTCTGTTTGCCGTTGCCTGAATTATCCTGAGATTTGCCTGATGGGGTATGAGTGTTGAAAGCTGCGAAGGTTTCAGGTTGTTCTTCTTTAATGTATCAACTGCGAGACTTTCAAGGGTTCTGACTGCCACTTTAAATGTTTCGTTTCCTTTCATCTTTAAAAAATGCAGCCTTTTGTTAATAGTTTCCTTTGAGGGAGGATATTTTGAGCCGCCGCCTGGGAGGTTTAAGAGTTCCCATAAGCTGCCGTCGGAATGCATTTCCGTGGAAACGATGCCGCTCTCTCCGTTTGCAGCCTCAAGGATGACCGCTCCGGCGCCGTCTCCGAAGAGAACGCAGGTTGTCCTGTCTTCCCAGTCCGTGAACTTTGACAGGGTTTCTGCACCTACAAGCAGAATTCTTTTGTACATGCCTGATCTGATAAAACTGTCGGCAACCGATAAGCCATAGATAAAACCGGAACATGCGGCGCTAATGTCAAAGGCAGCAGCCTTTTTTGCACCGAGAAGATTCTGAAGCAGGCATGCGGTGGACGGAACAGGCATATCCCCTGTTACTGTTGCAACTACGATAAGGTCTATATCCTTTGCCTTAAGGCCGGCCTGTTTGAGTGCTGCTTTTGAGGCCTCATAGGCTAAGTCGGATGTTGACTGTCTTTCGCCGGCTATCCTTCTTTCTTTGATGCCGGTTCTTTCTGTAATCCATTCATCGGAGGTATCCATCATTTTTTCGAGGTCGAAGTTCGTAAGTTTCCTTTCAGGCGCATAAGAGCCTGTGGCAATAATCTTAGCCCTTAACATACGATATATCCTCTTTAGCCAGATTTTTCAGAGAAAAATTTTCATTGGGGCCCTTATGCAAGGCATTTGCAATGATTTCGTGCACCTTTTTCTTTGCCATCTCACCTGCGACACGTATGGCGTTCTTTATGGCCCTTGCAGAAGAACGGCCGTGGCTTATGATGCATGTCCCATTTATGCCGAGGAGGGGTGCTCCGCCATATTCGGAGTAGTCTGTCCTTTTTCTGAAGTTCTTTATGGCCGGCTTTATCATCATGTAGCCGAGTTTGCCGGTAGTTACATTGGCAATTTCGTGTTTCAGCATCTTCATGATAGTTTCGGCAAGTCCCTCGCTTACCTTTAAAACGATATTCCCTATAAAGCCGTCGCAGACTATTACATCCGCATTTCCTGAAAAGATGTCTTTTCCTTCTATGTTGCCTGTAAAATTCAGGCCGGCATTCTTTAAAAGCTTAAAGGCCTCTTTTGTCAACTCGTTTCCTTTAGTGTCTTCCTCTCCGATGCTTAACAGGGCGATCCTCGGAGACGATATATCAAAGATGGCCTTATAATAGGCATTTCCCATATGGGCGAATTCGAGGAGGTTTTCGGGTTTGCAGTCGACATTTGCCCCTGCATCGATAAGGAGAAAATATCCTGTTAATGAGGGCATTATAGTTGCTATTGCAGGCCTGTCCACATTTGACAGTTTGCCGAGTACAAACAGGGCTGTTGCCATTGCAACACCCGAATGTCCGGCGCTCACTGCAGCGTCTGCTTCTCCGCTTTTTACCAGATCCACTGCCTTTCGAATGGATGAGTCCTTTTTCCTTCTGAGAGCAGTAGTAGGCGATTCATGCATCTCAACAACCTCTGATGCATGATGGATGGATATTCTTTCTGAGGGGTAGCGCCAGTTCCGGAGAGATTCGGTTATTTTCTGCCTGTCTCCTATAAGTATGACATGGATGTCGTCATACTCTCTTACTGCCTCCAATGCCCCTGCTATTGTTACATCAGGGGCAAAGTCCCCTCCCATTGCATCGAGGGCAATCCTCATAATTCTTTAGACACTACCTCGATGATCTTTTTGCCATTGTAAGAGCCGCAATGAGCGCATGCCCTGTGCGGAGGCTTTAATTCCTTGCAGTCAGGGCACTCCACGAGGTTGGGAAGCTGTCCCTTCCAGTTGGCCCTCCTTTTGTCCCTTCTTGACCTTGAATGGCGATGCGTTGGATTAGCCATCGTTTACTCCTTTCAGGGCATAAGGGGAACTCCGTTCCCCTTATAATATCCCCTTTTTTAAGTTTTATTTTTTTTCCCTAACAGTTGCTTTAATACTGCCAGTCTCGAATCTATCTCTGAAGCAGCGCAGCTACACTGCGTCATATTCAAATCAACGCCGCATTTGGGACATAATCCCTTGCAACCCTCGGAACAGAGCGGCTTCATGGGCACACTCAGCACCAACTGCTCTTTTAACAGGTCCTCTGTATCGAGGATATCGTTTTTGTAAAATCCGGTATCGAGCTCGTCACTCTTCAGTTCGTAGTGTTCTTCTTTATTAATCTCGGAGGCAGGGTGATAGACAACATTTATCATGGAGTCTATGTCCACGCCGAATATCTTCAGGCATCTGCTGCATTGAAGCTCAACAGTGCCTTTTGCTGTTCCTGTTATGATAACCTCTGACCCCTTTTTGTCAATCCTGAGAGAGGCCTTTACAGGCGATACTATTGCAATAGATTCGTCAGAGGAAATCTTCTCTGTTAATTCAAGCTCTAATCCCTCTTCAGGGATTTCTGAAATTATTACCTTCATAGACCAAAAAGGGAAAAGTCCGCAAAAATAGTGCTAAATTAACTACTATAACGATTAAGTCAAAATTTTGTCAACCTAATCTGGGCGATTTTGTAAGGCAGGCACTGCTCCAAGACTTAAAAAAAGTCCTTGCTCCTGTGCATATTAAAGATAACAGATGCATCATCCATCAAGCATCCAATGTAGTAGATGACGGATACAAGATAGAAGTTTACACAAGTGCGGAGTTTAAAGTCTTTCCGCAGCACCTACCTTACAAAACACAATAAAGAATTGCTCAATTTAGGGTCAATGAATTGGCCTGTGATAAAGTGTTAAAATGTAACAGAAAAGGGGGTTGATGATGCTTGATTTTTTTATAAAAAACGGAATGGTCTTTGACGGCAGCGGTTCGGAGCCTGTTGAGACAAATATCGGCATAAGCGGAGACAGGATAACCTACTTAGGCAATGAGGAAATCCCTGCAAGAGAAGTGATTGATGCGAAAGGACTTATTGTTTCTCCTGGATTCATCGATACGCATGCCCATTCCGAATTTAACCTCCTCGCAGATGGAAGGGCAGAGGGGAAGATTTCTCAGGGAGTCACTACAGAGATAAACGGCAATTGCGGGCTTTCGGCTGCACCCCTTTATGGAGAAGCCTTTGAACACAGGGAAGCCGATCTGAAAGAACTCGGAATAAAAGAGAGATGGTCGACTTTTAAAGAATATTTCAATATCCTGAGAAATAAAGGCATTGCAATAAATTTTGCGACATTATGCGGACATGGAAACATACGGGCATCGGTAATGGGTTATAAAGATATAATACCCGATGAAAATGCCATGAATGAAATGAAGCGGCTTTTATTGGAGGCTGTAGAGCAGGGAGCAAAAGGCATCTCAACAGGATTAATTTATCCTCCCGGCGTTTATTCAACTACTGAAGAATTGATTAAATTATGTAAAACCTTGAATTATTCCGAACTCCGAAAACTAATTTATGCCTCTCATATGAGAAGCGAGGGCGATGCCCTTATTGAGGCCATTGAGGAGGTTATCACGATAGGAAGAGAAGCTCATGTGAATGTTCATATATCCCATATAAAGACCGCTGGCGAGAGGAACTGGTGGAAGATTGACAATGCCATCGAATTGATTGAAAGGGCGAGAAATGAAGATGTGAATTTAACCTGCGATAGATACCCTTACACCGCAGCCAGTACGGATCTCGATACAATTCTGCCTTCATGGGTATATGATGGAGGCGTGGATGAAGAATTAAGGAGGCTTAGGGACCCCGATACCTCAAAAAGAATTAAGGCCGAGATTGGCCAGAAAGATGAAAATTACTGGAAAGGGATTTGTATCTCATCTGTTACAAAATCCGAAAACAAATGGATGGAAGGAGAGAGTATTTTTGATATTGCATCGAAATTGGGAAGACGGCCTGAAGATGTCCTTTTCGAAATCCTTATAGATGAGAAGGCAAGGGTTGGTGCAATATTCTTCTCCATGAGCGAGGATAATCTGAGGAAATTTCTGTCTCTTCCCTATGCAATGATAGGCTCGGACAGCTCTGTTAGAAGCTTTTCAGGCCCGACATCTACAGGAAAGCCGCATCCGAGGGCATTCGGGAGCTTTCCGAGATTCATAGCGAAATATGTGAGGAATGAAGGATTGATGCCTCTTTCAGAAGCTATAAAAAAGATGACATATCTTTCTGCTGCAACCTTTGGTTTGAAAGAGCGCGGTCTTATAAAAGAGGGCTTTTTTGCCGATATTGCAGTATTCGACTACGATAGGATTATTGATACGGCGACATTTAAAGATCCCTACAAAAGATCGGAAGGCATTGTAAATGTTTTTGTTAATGGTAAGCTGGCGGTTAAAGAAGGGGAATTCACAGGAGGCCTTTCTGGAAGGATTATATAGATGAAACCGATCATTGGCATAACTGCTGACATGGATGAGAATACTTATAAGCTTAAGCAGGATTATGTGTCTGCTATAGAGAAAAGTAGTGGATTGCCTTTGATTTTGGTGCCAGCAATGGATAATATCAGCCAGATTGCCGATTTTATCGATGGCCTATTATTGCCGGGAGGCGACGACCTTCTGCCTGAATATTACGGCGAGGATATTTCTGTGCCTTTAGAAAAATTGAAATTTGTAAAAAAAGAGAGAAGCGATTTCGAGATTGCTATTTTAAAAGAGATAGCGAAGCGACAGAAGCCTGTTTTAGCCATATGCTACGGAATGCAGCTTGTGAATGTCGCCTTTGGAGGAAGCCTTTATCAGGATATGGAAATGCAGGTAAAAGGCGCTGTTAATCATAAGACTGGCCAGCATGCTATAAAAATTGACGAATCATTCTGTTCCATATTCAATATCCCGCAATCAGCAATCAGCAGTCAGCAATTGGTTAGTTCCTCCCACCATCAGGCAGTCAAAGTACTTGCAGACGGTTTTGAGGTTTTTGCAGTGTCGGAGGACGGGATAATAGAGGGATTCTATAAAAAGGATTACCCGTTTTTTATTTGTGTTCAGTGGCATCCAGAACGCATATTTTATGATAAACTTTCATTAAGAATATTTAAGGCGTTTATTGAAAAATCAAGGAGGTAAAGAAATCCTAAATCCCAAGCACTAAATCCAAACAAGCATAAACGGCTTGTTTAGAATTTAGATATTAGTATTTAGGATTTTTAAGGAATATATGGCAGTTAATAGGTTTTATTTTATAACATTGACATTTCTTGTATTGGTACTGGGCTATTTGAGCTACCAGATACTTAAGCCATTTTTGTCTCCAATAGCATGGGCTATTGTCCTTTCACTGGTGTTCTACCCTATTTATGCCTTTTTACTCAGATATATAAAATGGCGAACTGTGGCATCTTTTATTACCCTTGGCATAATACTGATTATTATTCTGGGGCCATTTTCTTATCTGTCTTTTTTGCTTGCAAAGGAACTGAAACACATATCGGATTATGTGGAAGGAGGAAGGCTTGAAACACTTCAAAGCGCACTGGAGCATCCGGGCGTCAAGGCCATGATAGATAGAATTATATCTCTGTTCAATATAACAGAAGCTGAATTGGATAAGGCCGTTATAGATGGCATCTCAAAATTTGGGAAGGATTTGGTTGGCAGGATTACAAAGGGGATGGGCGATGTTGTGACCGTGGCGCTAAACTTTGTTTTTATGGCCTTTGCCATATTCTTCCTTCTTAAAGACGGCTCTGAATTTCTGAAGAGGATTCTGGATTATATGCCCTTTTCTGAGGAACAGAAGGACAGGCTGACCATGCAAATCAGGGACATCATAATATCAACTGTTTACGGAGGTGTTGTGGTTGCCATTATACAGGGAATTATAGCCGGGTTTGCCTTCTATATACTTGGAATTCCTTCTCCTGTTGTATGGGGATTGGCAACTTCCATAGCCTCATTTATACCCCTGATCGGCGCATTTGCCGTATGGGGGCCTGCCACTGTATATCTGTTTCTGCAAGGCGCAGTATTGAAGGGTGTTGCCCTTGCAATTGTTGGCGTTTTTGGAATAAGCTTAATCGATAATGTCTTAAAACCCATCATAATCGGCGGCAGGACAAAGATGCCGATCCTTGCCATATTTTTCAGTGTGCTGGGAGGAATCAAGCTGTTCGGATTAATCGGGCTTGTAATGGGGCCGTTGGTGCTGGCGATTTTTGTATCGGTGGTAGAAATATTTAGAAATGTAGAAGGAGGATACCATGCTTGACAGGACAGAATTAAGGGAAATCGCATCAATGGAGGGCGGTTATTTTGTGAGTCTTTATCTCAATGTAGACCCTATGTTCAATACAAAGGGCGACTATATGGTGCATTTCAAAAACATGATGAAGAATACCGTAGATTCGCTGGACAAGGCTGCGTATAAAGCAGTGAAGGATGATCTTGAAAAGGTGGAGAACCATGTCATTTCAAATAAGAGGATGTTCAGAAAGGGGCTGGCGCTTATCAGTTCTACAGCCAAATCGTTCTGGAAGGAATATAACATCAACGTCCCTGTAAAGAACGAGCTCATCGTTGATAAAACACCATATGCAAAGCCATTGATGGATATTCTCGATAACTATCAGAGGTATGCAGTTCTGCTCGTTGATAAGGAATCTGCGAGGATATTCATTGTCCATCTCGGAGAAATCGTTGAATACGGCGAAGTCCATACGCCTGCTATCCCTGGAAAACATAAAAAGGGAGGATGGTTTGCCCTTTCCCAGAACCATTATGAAAGGCATATAGATTTCCATATCAGCATGCACCTCAAGGATGTTGTGGAAAAGGTGGATTCATTCCTCAGCGGTGAATACATCGGAAGACTGATAATCGGCGGTTCTGACGAGGCTGTTTCCATGGTAAAGGGAATGCTCCATAAAACAGTTCTGGATAAGGTTATAGGCGCAGCCAAGGTTGAGATGTTTGCAAAGAGCGATGAAGTGCTGAGAAGGGTCGAGCCTATTGTTTCTGCATATGAGAAAAAGAAAGAGGAAGAGATTGTGGAAAGCCTTATTGCAAAAGCCCTGAAGAAGGAAAATGCCGTGCTCGGATTGGACAATGTGATTAGTGCACTTCAGGAGCAGAGGGTAATGAAGCTCGTTTTTGTAAAGGATTATAAGGCAAATGGATACAACTGCAGTTCCTGCAATTATTTGAGTGTGCAGAAGAGCGATTCCTGCCCATACTGCAAAGGGAAGATGGATGCTGTTGATTATATGGTGGATTTAGCAGGGCAAAAGGCAATCCAGCAGAGTGCACTCATCGAGGTCGTCTCAGAAAGCAAAAAACTGCTCGATGCAGGAGGAATAGGGGCATTTCTGAGATTCTAAAATATTTGCTATTATAGGTGATGGGTAGAATAAATAGATTATTTACTCATCACCTATTTTGTTTATTGACTATAATTTTATTTCTTTTTTCCTGCACATCCTCAGACCGCCTTGAGGGGTGTATATATTACAGGCTGAATGCAAATCCCACCACACTTGACCCTGCTTTGATTGCTGATGTCTCCAGCGCATAGATTGCAGCAAAACTTTTTAACGGACTTGTCAAATTAAATGAGAATCTCGAAATAGTTCCTGATATAGCAGAGAGATGGGAAATATCAAAGGACGGCTTGAGATATAAGTTTTTTCTCAAAAAAGGAGTAAGATTTTCAAATGGCCGTGGAGTTGAGTCCCATGATTTTAAATATTCCTTTGAGAGGATTTTAGACCCCAAGACAAAATCTCCAAATACATGGGTCTTTGATAAGGTTGAAGGTGCAAAGGAATTTCAGAAAGGTGGGGCTAAAGAGGTCAATGGTTTCAGGGTAATAAATGACCATACATCTGAGATTAAACTCAGAAAGCCATTTTCACCGTTTTTAAGCATGCTCACCATGACACCTGCCTATGTAATTCCAAAAGAAGAAGTTGAAAGATGGAAAAACGATTTTTCATCCCATCCTTCAGGCACAGGGCCTTTTGTTTTAAAGAGATGGCTTCCCAACAGGGAGTTGGTTCTTGAGAAAAATGAGAATTATTTTGATAGAAAGGCAAAGGTCAAGGGAATTGTCTATAAAATTATTCCTGAAGACCTTACCACCATTACTGAATTTGAGCTTGGAAATATCGATGTGATTTCCCTTCCTGCATCCGCTTATTCGAAATTTAAAAACGACAAAAAATGGAATAAATACATAATGTCCCTCGAAGGGCTTAATACCTACTATTTAGGCATGAATTCATCAAGGCCTCCCTTTAATAATCCGGATCTCAGAAAGGCAGTTTCTTATGCAATAGACAGGAAAAAATTCTCGAAACATTCTATGAGGGAAGGGGAAGGCTTGCAGCAGGCTCTGTCCCTGATTTATTAAGAAAATGGGATGTAAAAGCAGGTATTAATTATGACCCGCAGAGGGCTAAGGAAATAATTAGAAGAGAAGGCATGTCAGGAATAAATGTGAATATGTATGTTACTGCTGATCAGGATGTTATAGACCTTGCAGAGATAATACAATCGTACCTTTCAGAGATTGGTATAAATGTGAATATAAAGCAACTGGAATGGAGTGCCTACAAAGATGCGGTGAACAAGGGAGAGCCAGACATGTTCTGGCTTAGCTGGTGGGCTGATTATCCCGATCCTGAAAATTTTCTTTTTCCGCTGTTCCATTCATCCAACCTTGGCCCTGCAGGCAATAGGACGAGGTATGCCAACAAAGAGGTGGACACCCTGATAGAGAAAGGACAGAATTCCCTTAACGAGAATGATAGAAATAATTTCTATAAAAAGGCGGAAGAGATCATCATTCAAGACATGCCATGGGTATCCTTCTGGCACAGGACAGACTTCCTTATAAAACAGCCGTGGATAAAAGGCTATAAGGTTTATCCAATTTACACGATGGACAAGGGCACAGAGGTAGCGGTAGAAAGGTAGTCTGAAAATAGTGTACAATTTGCCGATGGCTGCTTATGTTCTGAAAAGGCTTCTTCTCTTAATTCCCCTTTTGTTCGGGATAACACTCCTTGCATTTTTTTCTTCTCAATGCCCTCCCCGGAGATCCTGTATTGAGTCTCGTGGGAGAGCGTGCAAGCCCTGAGGCAATCGAGAACATAAGAAAAGAAA
Source organism: Dissulfurispira sp. (assembly GCF_036745535.1). NCBI lineage: Bacteria > Pseudomonadati > Nitrospirota > Thermodesulfovibrionia > Thermodesulfovibrionales > Dissulfurispiraceae > Dissulfurispira > Dissulfurispira sp. The sequence goes on along the minus strand of NZ_DAIOFX010000002.1, from coordinate 48,311 downwards.
TAGGTGTGGATAAAGGTTTTATAGGGCAGTATATAGGTTATCTTAAGCTCTTATCACATGGGGATTTCGGAAGGTCTTATTACACAAACAGGGATGTGCTGAAGGATATTGTCATGAAATTTCCGAATACAATGAGGCTCGCATTTGCTGCCATGCTCATTGCAGTCCCATTGGGTATTGTTCTCGGCTTTATATCTGCTTATAAACGAGGCAGATTTATAGACAGGCTTATCAATGTGGTCTCAATTACCGGCCTGAGCATCCCCATATTCTGAAGTGCGATAATCATAATGCTCTTTTTGAGCCTCAAGTTAAAGTTATTTCCTCCGTCAGGCACAGGAGATATAAGGTTTTTGGTCTTGCCTGCCTTTGTGTTGTCAATTCCTGCTATGGCAACGCTATCGAGGGTTACGAGGACAACAATCCTGGACATACTGAAAATGCCCTATATAAATACTGCAAGGGCAAAGGGATTGCCATCGATTAAGATAAGCATTGTCCATGTCTTAAAGAATGCCATCATTCCCATTGTCACCATTATCGGCCTCGACTTCGGCAGTTATCTGAACGGTGCTGTTGTTACAGAGACAATATTCGGATGGGACGGAATAGGAAGGTTCACAATGGAGGGAATAATAAAGAGGGACTATCCTGTGATAATGGGATGCATAATTTTCGGGACAGCGGTCTTTGTGCTTGTCAACCTGATCACAGATATACTTTATCACTATCTTGATCCGAGGATAAGGCTTCATGCCAAAGAAAAGTAAGATATCATTGAAATTATTGTTGCCGGTCCTTGTGATTGCTCTATTATTTGCTGTCTCTGTATTATCTCCCCTTCTCCCTATCTACGATCCCGATAAAATAGACCTCGATTCCATAAAAAGACCGCCGGGCATGGATCATCCATTCGGCACCGATAGCAAAGGCAGGGATATATTTGCAAGGGTTGTCTATGGAGGCAAGGTATCCATAGGCGTTGCAATTGTTGCCGCATTCGTGTCTGCCCTTATCGGTTTCGGTATCGGTATTGCTTCTGGATATTTTGGAGGCAGGCTCGATACCGTGCTCATGTCTGTGGTCGATTTTATCCTTTCTTTTCCGTCGCTCCTCCTTGCCATTGCCATATCCGTGATATTGCCGCCAGGCATATACACAGTAATGATCGCCATATCGACAGTGGGCTGGACATCATTTGCAAGGCTTATAAGGGGACACGTGTTGACCATTAAAGACATGCCTTTTGTCGACGCTGCGAGGGCAGTGGGGTGCAGCAATTTGAGGATACCCGTTTTGCATATT
>NZ_DAIOFX010000002.1:0-46906 GCF_036745535.1 Dissulfurispira sp. | reverse complement strand
TTCCTCTAAGTCTTGTGATGATGGGGATCAAATTGGGAGGGTTTATTATCACAGAAGCAACATTGAGCTTTCTGGGGCTTGGGGCACAGCCTCCAACTCCAACATGGGGTTCCATGATAAGCGCCAACAGGGCTTATATTCTTACCGCGCCATGGATGGTAATATTCCCGGGACTGGCAATATCGATAACTGCGTTTTGTTTTAATATGCTGGGAGAGTCGTTAAAAGAAAGGTATAAATAATTTAAGGATAATTAGCCGATAATTTTTAGTTTTTACTATGCGCTGTGAACCGTGAACTGTGAACTATTTTTATCTTTCCCGCAGTTTTTCTTCTTCTTCCTGCTCTGTCTTGCATTCTATGCACATGGTGGTTACCGGCCTTGCTTCGAGTCTTTTGATGTTTATCTCCTCGCCGCATACCTCGCAGATGCCGTATGTGCCGCTGTCGATTTTCTCTATGGCCTCATCTATTTTCTTGAGGAGCTGCCTTTCCCTTCCCTTCAGCCTCAGCATGAAATTCCTGTCGATCTCTGCCGATGCCTGATCCCCCAGTTCAGGGAATAAGGTCTCATCAGGCAGTGCATTTAAGGCATCCCCTGCCTCTGAAAGAAGGGCCTCTTTCTGCCTGATCAAGTTTTTCTTGATCTCCTGAATCTTTTCTTCCCTCAAAGAGAGGTTTTTGTCTGACTTTGTTTTATTTTTACCTTTCATGTTTCTGTGTCTCTTAATTAAGATTTCTGATAGATTGTTCGGATACGATAACAGAAAATACAGGGCATAGTCAAACCACATCAATCGAAAAACACTTGACAATTGGGCAAGACAGTAATATAAAATTAGCGATAAAAATAATTTATCCTTTTTTAACAAGGGATAGTATATGACAAAGGCCGACATTGTAAATCTTGTATTTGAGAAGGTAGGGCTTCCTAAAAATGAGGCGCAGGAGATGGTAGAGACTGTTTTTGATACCATAAAGCAAACACTGATAGCAGGCGAATTCATAAAGATTTCCGGCTTCGGGACTTTTAACGTGCGAAAAAAGAATTCACGGATAGGGAGAAATCCAAAGACAAAGGAAGAGGTGGAGATCACACCGCGCAGGGTTGTGACATTCAAGGCAAGCAACCAGCTCAAGGAACTCATAGAAAAGATGCAGATAGATAAAAGATGCAAGACGCATTTAAATCGCCGGAGCCGCTGAGACTCTTCCCTGAAAAGCTTTTTTATAAAATAGGAGAAGTCAGCAGAATTGTTGGTGTAGAGTCTTATGTCCTGAGGTACTGGGAAACGGAATTTCCGTTCCTCGCTCCGAGAAAGAGCAAATCGGGTCAGCGTATCTACACAAAGAAGGACATCGACCAGATACTGCAGATTAAAAGACTTCTTTACGACGAGAAATATACAATTGACGGTGCGAGGCGTAAACTCGGCGGTAATATAGAGCAGGCCGCTGAAGCCTTTGCAGAAACCGAAGAAGTAAAAAGAGAAGGGGTAGCTGAAGAAATGACCGGGCCGAACATCGATGCCGAAGGAATCATCACCATGGTAAAGATGAGGCTCAGGGAAATACTCCGTAACAATTTCGGGGCGTAGCGCAGCTTGGTTAGCGCACTCGCTTGGGGTGCGAGAGGTCGGCCGTTCGAATCGGCTCGCCCCGACCATTTCTAAAGGTGGGAAGTGAAAAGTGAAAGGTGAAAAATTAGAGGATTTAAAAAAGATCCCCATATTCTCGGCCCTCAGCGACGAAGAACTGAAAGAAATCTAGTCTTGTTTAAGCAGGGAAAACTTTAAGAAGAAACAGGAGATATTTTCAGAAGGAGACCCTTCGGATTGGTTTTATATACTCATCAGCGGAAAGGTAAAGATAACCAAGATGTCCGTCGACGGCAGGGAGATAATAATAGAATTAATATCGCCGCCGGACTTCTTCGGAGGTTTTGCTGTGCTAAAGGAATTTCCATACCCCGCCAATGCGGTTGCCATAGAAGATTCAAATGTCATCAAGATTTCACGGCATAACCTGCTTAAAGTTATCGACAGATTCCCCAATGTCATGTATGACATGACAGCCAACCTTGGAGACAGGATAAGAGAGTTCCACGATACACTTAAAAACATTGCCCTTGAGAGGGTGGAGTCGAGAATTGCAGCACTGCTCCTGAAGCTTGCCGATAAAACCGGTGAAAAAAGGATAAGACAATACTTATAAACATGAGGCTTACAAAGCAGGACATCGCCGAGATGGTCGGCACAACTGTAGAGACGACTATCAGGGTTATGAGCAGGTTTAAAAAATCTGGATTTATCGACAATAAGGACGGAAAAGTTCTCATAAAGAATTTAGATGCATTAGAGTCAATAGTATATCCTTAGCATTCCAAAATACCAATTCGCTCAAGTCAATCCTGCTTATCGCTGTGCCGAATAAAAAATTCTATTAATTTTATTAATCGATAGTTAAACTTATTGAATAATTAATAAAAATTTGTTAGATTAATAAACTTAAGATTGAGAATACATATAGGAGGAAAGAGATGGCTGAAACTTTGGAGATCAGATGGCACGGCAGAGGAGGCCAGGGCACTGTTACTGCGGCAAAGGTATTTGCCGACGCATGCCTGAGCGGCGGTAGGCATGTGCAGGCATTCCCGGAGTACGGCCCTGAAAGGTCAGGGGCTCCTCTGAGGGCATACAATAGAGTAAGTTCAAAGGAACTCAGGATGCACTGTCCTGTTTTAAGACCCAATATCGTTGTAGTTGTTGATGCAACGCTGCTTGACGGTATAGATGTGACAGAGGGTGCGCTTGACGATGCTGTCTTTATTATTAATTCCTCCAGAGATCCCAAAGAACTGAGGGAAAAGCTTAAGGCAAAGCCGACACAGAAGGTGTTCACGGTAGATGCCACAAAGATCGCCATCGAGTGTTTCGGAAGGCCGATGCCGAATTCACCAATGGTCGGCGTTCTTGCAAAGGTTTCAGGAATTGTAAGTCTTGATGTAATACTTGAAGATGTGAAAAAGAGTTTTGGCAAGAAGTTTTCACAGAAGGTAATAGATGGTAATTTAGAGGCTGTAAAAAGGGGTTATGAGGAGGTAAGGGAAGGATGAAACTGAAAGGATGGAAAGAGGTTACACCAGGCGCTGTTATTACAGAAGCAGGCAGCGCATTGAAGTTTAAGACGGGCTCGTGGAGGGTGTTTAAGCCGAAATGGATACCGGAAAACTGCATCCAGTGCATGTTCTGCTGGATTTATTGCCCTGATATGGCTGTAAAGGTAAAGGACGGCAAGAGGGCGGAGTTTGATTACGACTACTGCAAGGGCTGCGGCATCTGCGCCCTCGAATGTCCCGGAAAGAAAGGCAACAAGGCAATTGTTATGGAAGAGGAGGGGGGATAATGTCAAAAGTTGTCGCAGTTACAGGAAACGAAGCAGTCGCAAATGCCCTTAGGCAGATAAATCCGGATGTCTGTGCAGCGTATCCCATAACTCCACAGACAGATATGATGCAGAGGTTTGCGAGTTTTGTGAGTGATGGAAAAGTCAAGACAGAACTTATATTAGTTGAGAGCGAACACAGCGCTATGAGCGCCTGCATCGGCTCAGCAGCCGCAGGCGGAAGGGTTGCAACAGCAACATCCGGCCCTGGACTTGCCCTCATGTGGGAAATGCTGTTTGTCGCATCCGGCATGAGACTGCCCATAGTAATGTCGGTGGTGAACAGGTCTCTTTCTGCGCCTCTGAATATTCACGGCGACCATTCGGACGCAATGGGCGCTCGTGATTCAGGCTGGATACAGTTATGGTCGGAGAATGCACAGGAGGCATATGACAATGCAATACAGGCATTCCGCATTGCAGAGCATATGGATATAAGACTTCCAGTGATGATATGTCTCGATGGCTTTATAATAAGCCATTCCATAGAGCGGATAGAGTATCTCGATGACGACACGGTAAAGAACTTTGTAGGAGAGTATAAGCAGCTTAATCCCCTTTTGGATACAGAGCATCCTGTCAGCTATGGGCCGTTAATCCTTCCAGATTATTACATGGAGTTCAGAAGGGCGCAGGCAGAGGTCATGACAAAGGTCGCCGATGTGGTTCTGAACGTGGCAAAGGATTTCGAGAAGATATCTGGAAGGAAATACGGACTTTTTGAGACATACAGGCTCGATGATGCCGAGATAGGACTGGTTATCCTTAACTCTGCTGCAGGAACATCAAAGGATGTGATTGATGAGTTCAGAAATAAGGGCATAAAGGCAGGTCTTTTAAAGCCGAGGCTCTATAGGCCGTTCCCTTATGAAGAGATAGGCGAGGCATTGAAGCATCTTAAGGCAGTATGCGTGCTTGACAGGGCCGATGCCTTTGGTGCCTCTTACGGGCCTTTGTTCATGGATATTGCATCCAGTATTTATCATTACAAGGATAAGCCGATACTCATTAACAAGATATACGGACTCGGCGGAAGGGACTATATGCCGGAGCATGCAGAGATTGTACTCAATGAACTTGCAGAGATAGCAAAGACAGGAAAAGTAAAAACCTTTAAAGAATATATTGGAGTGAGGGAGTAATATGGCGACACCACTTAGCTTAAAAGAGCTTTCAAAGAAAGAAGTGCTTTTAACAGCAGGCCACAGGATGTGTTCAGGTTGCGGTGCACCACTGGTTGTAAAGATGGTACTTCTTGCATCGGACTACCCTGTTGTGGCTACGAGTTCTACCGGCTGTCTGGAGGTATCCACCTGTATATCGGATTACACTGCATGGAAGATTCCGTGGATGCACAACGCCTTTGAAAACTCGGCAGCTACGCTTTCAGGCATCGAGACGATGTACAGGTCCCTAAAAAAACAGGGCAGGATTGACAAAGAGATAAAATTCATATCATTCAGTGGCGACGGAGGCACATATGATATCGGCTTCCAGAGCCTTTCGGGCGCAATGGAAAGAGGGCATGACATGCTTTATATATGCTATGACAACGGAGCATATATGAATACAGGCATTCAGCGTTCAAGCGCGACTCCCCTCGGTGCCGATACAACCACATGCCCTGCAGGCAGTGTTGTTCCAGGAAAGCCTCAGGAAAGGAAAGACCTTACAAAAATTATGGCTGCCCATGGCATACCATATGTTGCACAGGCGTCACCGAGCCACTGGTCCGATTTGATGAAAAAGGTGAGAAAGGCATTGGAGATAAAAGGCCCGAAGTTCATGAATATCATTGCGCCCTGCAACCGCGGCTGGAGGTCGATGTCAAACGATGCAATCCTTTTAAGCAGACTTGCGGTTGAGACTTGCTGGTGGCCGCTCTATGAAATCGAAAATGGCGTGACAAGGGTTAATGTAAAACCAAAAGAGAAGAAGCCGCTTGTTGATTTCCTTAAACCCCAGGGAAGGTTCAAACACCTATTCGCACCTGAAAACGAATGGCTCCTTAAGCGGGCACAGGAGGATGTGGATAAATACTGGGAGAGGCTTTTAAAGGAAGAGGAATTCACAAAGCCGCAGGAAGAAGCTAAAGAGTAGGGGTTACCAAAGTACTGAATAGTATCAAGGCTCCTGCAAAAATATTTGCAGGAGCCTTTAATCTAAGGAGAGGAATATGAAACGATTTTTGATAGCACTGGTTATGTTTTTAGCTTTTATGTCCATATTCACAGTAAATGGCATATACGCAGGTTCTCAAGAAATGTCTGCAATAACAGGGAAGGTCGTAGAAACCATGAACAGCGGTGGATATACCTATGTCTGCCTCGAGAAAAGCGGCAAGAAAACATGGGTTGCTATACCGCAGGCGAAGGTAAAGAAAGGGCAGACAATGTCTCTACATCCCGGCGTTGAGATGACGAACTTCGAAAGCAAAACCCTTAAACGCAAGTTCGATAAGATAATCTTTTCTGCAGGGCCTGTTAAATAGCGAAGTAATTAAAAAAAAATAATATTACTCAGCGAAACATTAAACTCAGGAGTAAAAGTCCCATTGAAACTTCTACTCCATAAACGGATGCGCTGCAATTGCTTCCTTCATCTTCTCTACAGCCCTGATCACCATGTCCGAGACGCATGCTATCTGCTTGTTGTTTCCGGCAAAGCATTGAGGGTTTTCGCCGCAAAAACGCTTGCAGCGGTCATCGGTAATTTCACCCCGAGAAGTAAAACAATCATCTTTACTGTGTCTATCACAGTGTACGGAAGGTGTTGTTTTCACGCTGCTATCCATCAAAGAAACTCCTTGGCAATGGTTTAATAGATATTACTGCGAATTTGCAAAACATCGCCGCATTCTTCCATCCCGAACTGTTTAGTATGGTATAATTAACAACAAGAGACGATAATAATGAGGAGGATATAAGCATGATTTTCCATATTACACTTGAACATGCCGAGGACGGTTGGGTTGTTGCTGAATGCCCTGCACTCCCCGGCTGTGTTTCTCAAGGCAAAGATGAAAAAGAAGCCATAGAGAACATTAAAGAGGCTATCATTGCATGGTTGTGGGCAGAGGACCAGAAAACACTTTATACCCTTCCTAAGGAGAAGGCACAAGAATCCATCGTTGTAGCGGTTTAAATGAGCAGACTGGCTAATATTTCAGGGAAAGATGCTGTTAAGGCTTTTCAAAAAGCTGGATGGCAGATAATCGGTCAGGTAGGCAGTCATGTAGTATTGTCTAAACAAGGCGTCAGGGTAAATCTTTCAATACCTCAACATAAAGAACTATCAGTTGGCACACTTCGTGCCCTTATTCGCAATTCTGGCTTAACAGTTGAAGAATTTTTAGAATTGCTTTAATTCCCCAAAAATCCCCTCAATCCTCTATGCTACAATAAAATATAGGCAACTGGTTCAGGTAAAATTTTTTATTACAAATAAACGTTAAATTATCTTATAATTGGTATGATAAAAAGGAGGTTAATTATGCCAGCTACAAGCGCTCTACGTAAAGCAAAACTTACAGTAACAATCAGTGGTGATGTAATTAATGAAATAGACGAAATTGCAAAGGAAAAAGGAAATCCAAGAAGTCAGGTAATGGAAGAAATACTTCGCGATTGGCTGCTTAAGTCTAAAAAAATGGCGATAGAAAAAGACATCGAGGCTTATTACATATCTCTAACAGAAAATGAAAAGAAGGAAAACAGAGAATGGTCTATGATAGCAACTGAAAGTGCAAAAAGGACATGGAATGATTGAGAATCCCAAAAGAGGAGAGATATACTTAGTCAATCTGCCTTCAAAACCAAAGGATATTAAAAATCGTCCTGCATTGGTAGTCTCTTTAGATATTCGAAATAAGTTGGCTGGTGATATAATTGTTGTTCCTCTGTCTACAAACTTAAGGCCATCTCCTACCCATGTTTTACTTCAAGAGGGCGAAGGCGGTTTATCAAAGGCGTCTATGGCTAAATGTGAGCAGGTGACAACCATAGACAAATCTTTTCTCATCAGAGGTCCCTTTGCAGGGAAAATAGGTGATGAAAGAATGAAGGAAATAGAAAAGGCGATAATAATAGCAATAGGTGCAATATGACATCCTCAACATATCTTTCAGCGATGAACTATAACAGACTTTTAAGGACTCAAGGGAAATCTAATGGCAGAAAAAAGATAACACCTCTGTCTAATCCTGAAATCTAATTCCCCAAAAATCCCCTTCAACCTCATATGCTATATGGCGGCAAAGGCGGCTTTAATAAGCGTTCTCTCTGGTTTTACAGAGCGCTTGTATTCGTGCAGGCTTTTTCTGTGCAGGGTTAACGCTTCATATTATTAAAATTCTTTTGATAGGCGAACCTAAAAGTGCTTATTATGTAAGCGCGTCTATTATGCTTACAATCATCTTCTTTACATGGGCTATAAAATATCTAAAACCCCGAATTACAGTTGCATTGATGCCTATAGCACTCTTTTTAATTGGCATGGCCGTATCGCAGGGGCAGGTAAACGGACTGCCAGCGCTGTCTGTATGGCTGTTGGTGTTCTCTATTTTATAGGGAGACCAAATAGTGTAAACTACAATGTGCTGGTTACCAGTCTCAATGCATCGGGCGCCACATCTATCTTTGCAGGTGTGGTGCCTAAATAGTCTCCATCGATCTGGATGTGTGCATTGCCTTGTATCTCTATCTCTGAAGCCCTGAAATAGCTTATATCCTTTAGTTTGAGATGGCCTCCCTTTATTACCCCTGATATGTAGCGGATGAGGTTGAGTCTGCCTTTTTGGTGCATTAAGAACACATAAAAGGATGGCTCTGTGAGCTTAGCATCCGGCGCTATCTTAAAGTCTCCGCCATAACATGAAGCCTTGCCTATGATGGCGTTATATCCTGATCGTTGTTCAGAGTCGTATTTCAGGGTAATTTGGGATGGATTGTATCTGAGGATTGTTTTAATTCCGCTCAATATATAAGCGCCTTTGCCTGTAATCTTTTTAATCCATGGATTCACGCCGCAAACGGCTTCTCCGTCAAAGCCGATGCCGGCCATTAAAAGGAAGTGGCGAGTCAATGATGCCGTAGTAATCCTGCCGAGATGGATTGCCTGTGCTTTCCCAGTTATCGCAATATCCAGAGCCCTTTCTGGGTCTTCAGACACATTTAACTCTTTTGCAAGAACACATGTTGTGCCTAATGGAAGTATTGCCATGGGGATGTCTGAATGCACCAATCCATTTGCCACTTCATTATACGTTCCATCACCGCCTGCTGCAATCACTAAACACTCCTGACTTCTGGTTTCGGACTCCTGACTGATCTGTCTCGCAAATAATTCCGCATCTCCTTTCTGAGCAGTGAGCATTAAGCGGACATCGAACCCCCTGTTTTCAAGAATGTTTACTGACCTTTTAATTTTCTTTAAAGCGCCTCCTCCTGCAATGGGGTTTCCTATGAGAAATATGTTTTTAGTCAAAATCTTACTCCTGATACGATTACCGGTGTTTTTTCAAGGTATTTAATGAGCTTGCCGATATCAGCATCTTCCTTGATAATGAATACCCTCCCGCCGTGTTTCTCTCCATGCCTTTTAATATTCGGTATCCTCAAATATCCGAACTGTTTCGATGTAATATAACCTGTTGTGTAATCAGGGTCATCGGATATGCAAATTTCTGCTGTTACATCCGGATGCGATGCTACCTTTGAAGCAAGGATTAGTGCCTCTTTGACTGTTGTAGTATCGACCCTCATTTTTGAAAGGTTCCATGTCAATGCCTTTTCTGCAGCTTTTTCTATTCCGAGTCTCGATACCCTTACTCCTCGCTCTCTGTCAGGCTCCATGCGGATAGCAGATTCTTCTAATATTAGAGCAGCTCCACGCATGATCTTTTGTGAGGTTAGAACTTTAAACGAGTTCTTGATAGCCTTTGTTGGAACGCCGATGCCCGATAGTGTTTGAAATATTGTTTTTTTAGCTTCATCCGGAGATTTGCATCTAAGAGTAGTTACAGGAAGCAGTTGGACCTTCTTCGGTTTCTGCTTTATCTCCTCGATTGTTATTACAATGTTATCAGGCTTACCCCTTGGATGGTTTAATGCCCTTTCAGCGTATTTTTTAACAATTTTTGAAATTTCAGAATCTTCATATATGCCTTCAGCACCAGAGATATGAATTTCTTTTTGGCTGCCGACTGTTTTCGATGCCCTCATCCGTATGTTCCACATAATTGAGAATTATACTTGGTTGCACAAAATATTTTCTATGTAGTAACATATTTTTGCTTTCTGTTTGCGGGTGTAACTCAGTGGTAGAGTGTCAGCTTCCCAAGCTGAAGGTCGCGGGTTCGAATCCCGTCGCCCGCTCCATTCATTACTCCGGTTCTAATAACAAATCTTTGATAGCATCTGTATTCACCACGATGTTGTATCGTTCTCCGAGTTCACGAACTATATCATCTTCGCTATGGATGCCCATATCCTTTATCCTTTTGACAAAGCCTGTCAGATCCTCATAGATGTGCCATGGAAAGATAATCCACCGCCACTTTGTAACCCTGCTGACAAAGTAATCAGGTATGATTGCAGAACAGGTCTTGTGTATAAGCACCGCTGTCTTGATATCTTCAGGCTCAAAAGTTTTTAAGTATTCCAGAGAAACCCTGAGCGTATCCCCTGTATCGGTTATATCATCCACAAGCAAAACCTTTTTACCTTTTATATCCGTACAAAGAGGAAATTTGATGACCGCTCTTTCTGTCTCTGTTGCAGCGATTCCCCAGTGTTCCACCTTTATTGAGGTAAGGTCTCTCATCAGCAGGTAATCGCAGAGTATCCTTGCCGGGACACAGCCTCCTCTGCCGATTGCTACTACGATATCCGGCTTATAACCCGAATCTTTTATGTTTTTTGAAAGTTTTTTTGTATCCCGTATAACCCTGTTCCATGAAAGGATTTCGCATCTGAATCTCTCTTTAGAAGGTAAAGGCATCGGCCACCTCTTTTCCCCAGCTTTATACAATTATATCCTACTATCCATTATATTTTGCTGTATACTAAAATATTACTCAAATACAGCGATAAGAATAGGGCTCTGGAGTGAATAGCTATGTTTTGGTAACAGTTCTTTGCGACTGAAGCGTTAAACAGCCGCAAGTGTTTGAACCCGAAGGGTGAGTTTTGCGGCTGTAGCGTAAGGAGTATTAGAACTGTCAAAACATAGCTCCTGAACGAAAGAGACTTATCGCTGTATCTCGGTATTAATCCGTAATGACATATGCAGGGCATGCTGAAAAAGCCTTTGCAAAGTGTTATTCCCGGTGCATACCAGAGATGCCCAACGCTTCACCCAAATAGTGACCAATGTTGTGGATGAGGGATTCAAGACTATGCAGTCTAATATTCCGAAGTGTAAAGTCTTTTTCAGCACACCCTGCATATATCTTATCGTTATTCATTACGGGTTCAGATAAAAATTGATTTATGAGGCGAATCCTGCACATAGACATGGACGCATTCTTTGCCGCTGTCGAGCAGAAGCGGCATCCCGAATTAATCGGAAAGCCTGTTGTGATCGGAGGCGACGGCGATCCAACCAAGAGGGGTGTTGTGTCAACTGCATCCTATGAGGCACGGAAGTTCGGGATACACTCTGCGATGCCCTTAAGGACTGCCTATAAACTCTGTCCCGATGCTGTCTTCCTGCCTGTGGACTACAAGGAGTATTCGAGGGTTTCCCAAATAGTTAAAAATATCCTCAAGGAAATATCTCCAATGATGGAAGATGTCGGGATCGATGAGGCATTCCTCGATATATCCCAAATAGAAAAGTCATCGGAGGATATTGCAAATGAAATTAAAAAGAGAATAAAGGATGAGACAGGGCTTACCTGCTCTATAGGTATTGCACCCAACAAGCTCCTTGCAAAAATAGCATCTGACATGCAAAAACCCGACGGTCTGACAATCCTCACAGAAAAAGACATAGCAAGTCTTATATGGCCGCTGCCTGTAAGAAAGCTGCAGGGCGTAGGGCCTAAGACAGAAGCGCATCTTAAAGGCATGGGCATCGAAACCATAGGAGAACTTGCATCAATGTCTATTGATAAACTCATTGAACATTTTGGCAAATCATTTGGACATTATCTTTATGAGGCTTCGAGAGGCATAGATGAAAGTCCATTGATTACTCACTGGGAACCGAAATCCACAAGCAGGGAAGTAACATTCCAGAAGGATACGGACAACTGGCAGTTTATGGCAAAGACCCTTGCGGAGCTTTCAAAAGAGGTTGTCGATGACATGCGGCAGACAGGCTATATAGGCAAAACAGTAACGGTTAAGGTGAAGTTTCACGACTTTAAACTAGTCACAAGGGCAAAGACACTCGATAATTACACAATTTCCCTCGAAGAGATAAGAAAGGCAGCCTTTGAGTGCCTCGGCAGGATAGAACTCAAGAAAAAAGTAAGGCTTATAGGCGTAAAAGTAGGGAATCTGGAAAAAGCTGAAGATTAGTGGAGTGATATTTGTATTGACTTTTATCATCCTGTATGTCATATTTATGACATGGGTACTGATAATAATAATCTCCTTCAAATTATTGGCACTTCCAAGGCTATCAAACGTATTTATGAACTCATTGAAAAGGTTTCGAATTCTGACAGTACTGTCCTGATATTGGGTGAAAGCGGGACAGGTAAAGAGCTTGTAGCCAAAAACATCCATTTCAAAAGTACAAGGGCAGAGAAGCCCTTTATTCCGGTAAACTGCGGTGCTATACCTACAGAACTTCTCGAGTCAGAACTCTTCGGTCACGAAAAAGGAGCATTTACCGGAGCCGTAGCGTCGAGGATCGGGAGATTCGAGCTGGCTGACGGCGGGACAATATTCCTCGACGAAATAGGTGAAATGCAGCCTATACTCCAGGTAAAACTCCTGAGGGTGCTTCAGGAAAGGTCGTTTGAAAGGATCGGTGGAATCAAGACCGTGAACGTGGATGTAAGGATAGTAGCAGCTACAAATCAAAACCTCGAAGAGGCTGTGGCTGCAGGCAGGTTCAGGGAAGACCTCTTTTATAGGCTTAACGTAATTACCATAGATATTCCGCCCTTGAGGGAGAGGACAGAAGACATACTCCCTTTGTGCGACTACTTTATAGAAAAGCATTCGAGAAGATTTGGAAGGAATCCCATAAGGCTGACCGATGATGCCATGAAGATATTTATAGGTTATCATTGGCCCGGCAATGTCAGGGAACTGGAGAACACAGTGGAGAGACTCCTTGTTCTTAAGGATGATGATGTTGTAACGCCATATGACCTGCCGGAAAAGATGACAGGAAGAAAGATCCCCAATCTGCCCGATATCGAGGACGATGACAGAAATCCTTTTGTTGGTGGCATAGACCTTAATGCTGCACTTGAGGAGTATGAGAAGAGGCTTATACTACACGCCATTGAGCTTCAGAACGGGGTTAAAAGTCAGGCTGCGAAGTATCTCAATATCAACCGTACCACCCTTATCGAAAAGATGAAGAGATTGGGGTTGTCATAAAATTAACGCTCTTGTTGGAATTAGAGGTTATTTAGTCAGATAATTGACCATCAATAGCTCATAGCTCATGGCTTATGGCTTAATAACACTATAAACTATCAGCTATGAACTAATAGGTTGGCACATTTCTTTCAATACAAAAACTGGATATTTATGTTTAAGTTAAGCGATTTTATATGTCAGGCACGGCTCAAAGACTTTAAAAAGTGTTGGTTCAAGTGTATATGAGAGATAATAAATGCATCATATTTCTGTTTTCTGTCTTCTGTCTTCTGTCTGTCTCTGCCATTGCCTCTGAAGACAAGCTCAAGACAGCGGACGAGTATCTCAGGACAAAGAATTATGTCAAGGCAAAGGAAGTTTACCGGGATATCTTTCTCGCTGCACCCAAAGGTATATCAGGAGAAAAGGCATTGTTCGGAATGGGCAAGGCAGACTACTACTTAAAAAACTATTACGAGGCAAGGCAGAACATCAAGCGTTTTATATCGGTATCCAAAATCCCCGAATATCGAGATGAGGCTCACCTCATGCTCGGCTATATTTCACTTCATTTTCAGAAATTCAAAGAAGCAAAGCAGTATTTCGAAGCAGTGGGAGAACCTTTGAAGGAAAAGGCAAGCATAGGGAAGGCAGAAGTGGCTTTGAAGACCGGAGATATGGCGAGGGTCGAATATTTTCTTGAAACATTAAGTAAAAAGACCATGGAAACAGACCCCCGTGTCCTTTATATGCGCGCAATGTTGTACAGCAATAAAGGCATGCATAGGGATTCTGTTAATACGATTAACAGAATCCTTGATTCTGCCCTCAAGGAACAGGATATAAGGGTCGAAAAGGCCCGCATCCTTTTCAATGCAAGAAAGTTAAAAGAGGCGGAGAGGCTGTGCAGGTCTATCATAGACAGCCCCACTTCGAGTATCGAAAAAATCAATGCAAAAAAGGTTTTGTTGCAGATTTACGAAGTAGATGGAAAGGTGGATGATGCCTTGAAATTAGGCATTGAACTGTCGCCTTATGAACCAGACGACGATTTTAAACTGAAGATTGTCTCGTTATATGATAAAAAGGGTGATTTAAATAATGCCATGAAATACCTCTCTTATCTAAACAACAAGAGATTGAGGTCGGCAGAGATAGAAAAGAGGATCAAGGCCGTGATTGCCTCCAAAGATCCAAAGGCTGTGGAGTATATACAAAATTTCTCTTTCTCCCTTGATGCAGATGCCCCCTTTATTATCGACGCCTCACGATATCTGATAGCAAACGGCAAGAAAATTGAGGGGAAACAGCTTCTCACGAAGGCTTTAAAGGGTGCTGTAAAGGGAGAGGCATCCCTGTACATGGCGGAGTTATTGATTCAAGAGGGCAAATATGTTGAGGCTGAAAAGATGCTTACGCCTCTTACTATCGATACCCGTTACCTATACAGGGCATCTTATATGGTTGCAGACATAATGGAAAGGCAGGGCAAATATGCCGCAGCCATCGAATATCTCTTGCGAATAGTCAAGACTGCTACTGACTACAGGATAGCTGCAAAACTGGGTGATCTGTATTACAAAACAAAAGACAGGCAGAATGCAGTGAAATATTATATTATGGCCTCCAACAAAGGTGACGGGTTGTCTTCGGTGAAGGCCGGAGATTGTCTGTATATTTCAGGCGATTATACAAAGGCAAAGATCTATTATAAGAGGGCATTGGACTATAATGTAAAAGACCCTAAAAGCCTCCAGTGGGCCCAATACCAATATGGCAAACTGACTAAAAGCAATGATTACCTGAAGAAGGCAGTCACCGGAGGCGGAGAGATTGCAGAGGCAGCAGCAATGATCTCGGGAGACAGATAAATCCATGATTATGAAAAACAAGAACCAGAAGAATTTTCAAACAGAGGGATTTCGCAAGGGGGACAAAGTCCCCCTTGCGGACTCAAAAGCCGAGCATAATGTCGATCTTTTAAATAAGGCCATAGAAACCTTCAATTCCGCTTCTGCCACACTGGTCCAGTATTACAGCACTCTTGAAGATAAGGTCCGTTTGCTGACCGAAGAGGTTGATCACAAAAAGCAGTTGCTAAACAGCATTCTCGACAGCATTGATGTAGGTGTTGTCTTTTTTGACAGGGATGGTATTATCAGGACCATGAATAAGGCGGCTGAGTGTCTGCTCAATATTAATGCCAGTGATGCAATCGGCGGCACATCAATACATGCCGAAATCCATGAAGAGGTGATAGCACCGACTAATGGTAAGCCTTTTTATGCCCTCGTATCACGCTCGGACGTAACAGACAATGGTGGAAATGTCATTGGTAATGTCCTTATATTCAAAGATATAACAAGGCTTAAACAGCTCGAATCCGAAAACGAGAGGAACAGGAGATTGACAGCCATGGGAGAGCTTGTTATGAAGATCGCTCACGAGATAAGAAATCCCCTCGGCAGCATAGAATTGTTTGCAAGCCTTCTTTCCAATGATTTAAAGGGAACCGAGCATGGAGATTACGCAAACAGGATATCCAACTCCGTGAGGTCTCTCGTTAACACCCTTGACAATATGCTCAGGTTCACCAAAGAGGTTAAGCCTAAACCAGGATACTGTTGTTTAAATGATATGGTCAGCGAAACATGCGATGAGTTCAAGGAATTGTTTGCAAACAGCGATGTACAACTTGATTTTTCGGAAAAAGGGCAGTACTGGTTGAATATGGATAAAGGGCTAATGAGACAGGCGTTGATCAACATACTGCTGAACTCTGTTCATGCCATGCCCGATGGAGGGAAAATAGAAATCAGAATACAGAATGCAGAAGACAGAGGACAGAAGACAGAGGAAGTTGAAATTATAATCAGAGATACAGGCATTGGCATGGACGAAGATACGAGGCTGAGGATGTTCGAGCCTTTCTTTTCTACAAAGGACAGGGGAACAGGGCTTGGGATGTCCATAACTGCAGGAATAATAAAGGCGCACAAAGGAATGATAGATGTAAGAAGTGAAATCGGAGGAGGAACGGAGTTTGTTATTACATTACCAGTAAAGTGAATGAGTAAATGAGTGAATGCGTGAAAGGGTTTTTCCATTTACTCATCTACCCATTTACAGATTTACTGATTTACTATTGTGGAGAAGCTTATGAAATCGGTCTTGATAGTTGACGATGAAATCGATATGGCCCTTGCGATAAAGGAGTCCTTGAAGAGGTGCGGGTTCAAGCCCACGGTATGCCATAACCCGGAGGATGCATTGTCCGGGCTCAATCTTGCTGACTTTTCTCTTATAATAACCGACATGAAGATGCCTAAAATGAATGGCATCGAATTTCTGCAAGAGATCAGGAGGAAAGGCATATTTGTGCCTGTAATTGTCATAACAGGTTTCGGCACGGTGGAAAATGCAGTGGATGCCATGAAACTGGGCGCAACAGACTACATTATGAAACCCTTTTCCTTTGATTCCCTGAGAAGGGTTATTGACAGGATACTTCCCTCTGAGGATGCGGATATCGTGGCTGAATCCCCAGCTATGAAACACCTTATGTCCATAATAAGAGAGGTTGCCAAGAGCGATATAACGGTTCTTTTATCCGGAGAAAGCGGCACTGGCAAGGAAGTTATTGCACGGATTATCCACAAAAACAGTCTGAGGGCTGACAAACCCTTTGTTGCTATCAATTGTGCCGCTATTTCAGAGAGCCTCCTCGAAGCAGAGCTATTCGGTCATGAAAAAGGCGCATTCACAGGTGCAGCCGAAAGGAGGCTGGGAAAGTTTGAGCTTGCCGACAAAGGGACGCTGCTACTTGATGAGGTAAGCGAGATGGCGTTTCCACTTCAGGCAAAGCTGCTCAGGGCAATCCAGGAAAGGGAGATAGACAGGATAGGAGGCCGCTCTCCCGTACCGGTGGATGTCAGGATTATCGCCACAACAAACAAAGACCTCCTGTCCGAGGTGAAAAAGGGAAATTTCAGGGAAGACCTCTATTATCGTTTAAATGTATTCCCCATAAAGTTGCCTCCCCTCAGGGAAAGAAGGGAAGACATAATTCCTCTCACGGAGTTCTTTATAAAGAAGTTGTCACAGAAGATGGGCAGGGCATTTGAGGTCTCTGACGAACTTAAATCCTATCTGTTGCAGAGAAATTGGGAAGGCAATGTTAGGGAGCTTGAAAATCTTATGTACCGAACGGCTGTTATATCCAAATCAGAGGTTTTGCTGCCGCCAGCAGATGAATTCGGAGTTCGGGGTTTAGAGTTTAGAGTTCAGGTGGCTGAATCGGGCAGTACGGGTACAATGAAAGACATGGAGCGGGATTTAATCATAAAGACTCTGAGAGAAACAGGCGGCAACAGGACAAAGGCGGCACAGTTGCTTGGTATAAGTGTCAGGACAATAAGAAACAAGCTCAAGGAATTTAATATTTCGGATGACGATATAAAAAGAAGTTGAAGAGCTTTAAATCTGGAATAGAAATTGCAATATTTTTATTGTTTAGAAGCTCGATAAGGAGGAATATATGCCGGACAATACTATTAAGGTTCTCGAAAAGATGCTCGATGTTGCAGCATTCAGGCAAAAGGTTCTGGCATCCAATATAGCCAATGCAGATACGCCGGGCTATAAGGCAAAGGATATATCCTTTCAAAAGGAACTGGACAGGGCAATAGAAGGCTCAAAAGAACAGGACTACGAGGTTTATGAAACGGTTACAACCATGCCTAACAGGGACGGCAATACTGTCAATCTCGACATAGAGATGGCAAAGGTTGCAGAAAATACATTAATATACAACGCCGCAACCCAGTTGATGACCATGAAAGTCAGGATGTTGAAGGACGTAATAAAAGGGGGTAGGTAATGAAAGAGATGTTCATGCCGTTAAAGGTTAGCGCAACAGCCCTCGAGGCACAGAAAATAAGGATGAATGTTATAGCTTCCAACATTGCCAATGTGAACTCCACGAGGACTCCTGAAGGGGGCCCATACAGAAGGAGGGATGTAGTTTTTGAATCATACATATTCGATGAAAGCTCTGTGGGAGTTAACATCCCGAAGATTGTGGAGGATGAAAGACCCTTCAAAATGGTCTATGACCCGTCCCATCCCGATGCCAATAAGGACGGATATGTCAGCTATCCGAATATTAACACCATAGAGGAGACCGTTAACCTTATATCCGCTACGAGGGCATACGAGGCCAATTTAACCCTCATTAATTCGTATAAAGAGATGTTTATGAAAACCCTTGACATAACGAAAGCATAAGTGGAAAATGGGAAATGGGAGGTGTTCTATGGATGACATAAAAAAAATAGGGGATATAAGCCAGGGAGTTGCCCAACCTTCAAAAACAACAAAGAAAAGCGGTGCGTCCTTTGAGGATGCCATAAAGGATGCCTTGAAGGAGGTCTCTACTATTCAGAACGAGGCCGAGAAGGCCATCGAGAACTTCTCGAAGGGAGAGGTTAAGGATATCCATACCGTTGTGGTCGCCATGGAAAAGGCCGACGTATCCTTGCAAACCCTGCTTCAGGTGAGAAACAAATTGCTCACTGCCTATGAAGAAATAATGAGGATGCAGGTATAACAGATGGCATTAATAGACATCGTAGAGCTGATAAAGGCATGGCCCCTGAAGAGGAAACTGTCCCTTGTTTTTGTAATATTATTGAGTTTTGCCCTTATGGCAGGAATAATGCTCTGGACAGATAGGGTTGATTATCAGGTCCTTTACAGCAATCTTTCACAGGAAGACGCAGGGCAGGTAATTGCCAAACTAAAGGAGATGAAGGTCCCGTATAAGGTGGAGGGCAATGTTATTTATGTACCGAGCAACAGGGTTTATGAGCTGAGGCTTGAGCTTGCAGCGCAGGGCATCCCCACAGGCGGCGGTGTCGGCTTTGAGATATTTGACAAGACCCAGATAGGGGTCACGGAGTTCGTACAGAGATTAAACTATGTCAGGGCGATTCAGGGAGAGTTGACAAGGACCATAAGGCAGCTCTCAGAAGTGGATCAGGCAAGGGTTCATATCGCCATCCCCGAGAAAACAATATTTACCGAAAAGGAAGATAAACCCACGGCATCGGTTGTGTTGAAACTGAAGCCCGGCCGTGTATTGAATCAGGGACAGATAGGCGGCATAGTGCATCTTGTTTCCAGCAGTGTTGAGGGCATGCAGCCTCAAAATGTCACTGTCATAGATAACATGGGCAATCTTCTTTCAAAGCCTGTCGATACCACCGATGAGATCGTGGATTCCAAGAAACTCGAATACCAGAAATTAGTTGACAGAGATTACGAAGGCAGGCTCCAGAGCATGCTGGAGGGGATCATAGGCAGGGGGAAGGCGATTGTCAGGGTCGCCACAAAGATAGATTTTACGCGGGTCGAAAGGACAGAGGAGAAATTCGATCCCGATACAATTGCTGTTAGAAATGAACAACGCACCCAGGAGAAATCGGTGGGGGCAACTCAGGGAGGCATTCCCGGAGTACTGTCCAACCAGCCCGGACAACAGCCTGCAATAACAGCCGGCTCTCCGTCAACATCACAGAAACAGTCCGAAAAAATAAATTATGAGGTGAGCAGGAGTGTCAGCAAGATAATACAGCCGAGGGGCGAGGTAAAGAGCATCTCTGTTGCAGTGCTTGTTGACGGCACATATAAGAAAGAGAATGGGAAGAAGGTTTATGTGCCGAGGACCGAGGATGATATGAAGAAGTATAAGGAGATAATTATGGCTGCCATAGGCTATAATAAGGAAAGGGGCGATCAGGTGATTGTGGAGAATGTGCCTTTCGAGGTAGCCATAGAAGAACTTCCACCTGAAAAGATAGATTTTGTAAGACTTGCTCTGTCTTTATTGAAGTATATCATTCCACTTGTTGTGATCGTGCTTCTCATCCTTTTTGTCATCAAGCCGATTATAGAGACGCTGAAAGCCCCTGTAATAAAGGAAGTACCCGAGGCGGCTATGCCGGCTGCACCACCAGTGCCCAGCGCCGAGATAGCACCAGAGGAAGTTATGAGGCCAGAGGAAGTTATGAGGGAGGAGATTGTGGAAATTGTGAAAAAAGAGCCGAGGCGGGCTGCTATCATACTGAAGGAGTGGCTATCAGAATAACACAATGAGAAAACTGAGCGGTGTGGAGAAGGTTGCCGCACTTCTTTCCATAGTGGGAGAAGATGCGGCCACACAGATTTTCAAACATCTCGATCCCCTTGAACTGGCAAGGATTGTCCCCATAATGGCAAAGGTAAAACTCTCTCCTGATGAGGCTAAATCAGTTATGAAGGATTTTTATGAGAAGGCTGAAACCGCCATGCTTTCAGTGGATGAAGATTATATTAAGAAAATACTCACAAAGGCATTTGGAGAAGATCAGGCAAAAAAATTGATGGAGAAGATCGAGAGCGGCGCCAGCGCCTTTGATATACTGAGATGGCTTGATTCGAGCGCCGTAGCCAATATGCTTGCGAGGGAACATCCTCAGACCATCGCCATTGTCCTCGCACACCTTGAGCCAACGCAGGCTGCCGAGGTCCTTACAAAGCTCCCGGAACACATAAAGATAGACGTATCTCTGAGGATTGCAAGCCTTGACCAGATTTCCCCTGCCATACTCGGAGAGCTGGAAGACGTCCTTCAATCGCAGCTCCAGAGCTACACAAGAGGCAGGAAGATCGGCGGCATCAAGACAGTGGCAGAAATAATGAACCAGATGGACAGGGCCTCGGAAGATCTAATTTTAAAGAACATAGAAGAAAAAGACCAGATACTCGCTGACGAGATAAGAAAGCTCATGTTCACATTTGACGACCTCATCCATATCGATGACAGGGGCATACAGATGGTGCTGAAGGAGATAACCACCGATGACCTTGCACTTGCCTTAAAGATGGCATCCGATGAGTTAAAGGCAAAGATATTCAAGAATATGTCACAGAGGGCAGTACAGATACTGAAGGAAGAAATGGAGGCAAAGGGTGCGGTCAGGGTCTCGGATGTTGAGAAGGCCCAGATGAATATCGTGAGGGTGGCAAGGAAACTGGAAGAAGAGGGAAAAATAGTTATCGGGGGCAAGGGTGGAGAAGAAGTCATCGTCTAATAACGCACTTGATTCTGTCCAGCCTTACAGCCCCGTACAGTTTGAAGAAGACACCTCGCTTAAAGAAGCACATAAGAAGGAGATAAAAGAAGAGGATATCCATGCACGGGTAAAGGCATCCGAGAACGAAGGTTACGAAAAAGGCTATGCTGCGGGTTACGATAAAGGGGTAAAGGATGGCGAAAAGGAGACCGCATTAAAGCTCAAACGCCTTGAGGGGATTATTAAGGAACTGGAGGGTTATAAGGAAAAAAAAACCAATGAACTGCTGCCCTGGATTATAGATCTCTCTCTGGAAATTGCAAAAAGGGTCATACATAAAGAAGTGGAGCTGGATAAGAACATAGTAATGTATATTGCCCAGGATGCAATAAAGAAGGTAGAAGAAAGCGAAGAGAGCATAGTGATAAAAGTGAATCCTCTGGATTACGAGGTGATAGTTGCAAATATCAATCTGTTAAAGGAACAGTCAGGCTTAAAGAATATTTCTGTTGAGCCTCAATCCACCATATCTCCAGGCGGTTGTTACATAGAGATGCAGACCGGAGAGATAGATTCGAGGATCGAGGAGCAGATGAAGGAAATCCATGATGCCATCAACACAGCAACTGATAGAGAAATGTAAGGACCTTGTAAGGGAAACAGACCCTATTAAAGTCTATGGGAGGGTAAACAAAGGCGTAGGCCTTGTTGTCGAGGGTCTGGGGCCACGGGCTAATATCGGCGACGTATGCCAGATACAGCCAAACGGTCTTTCGGAGGGACAGTTAATAGAGGCCGAAGTTATCGGATTTAAAGAGGGCAAGATGCTTCTGATGCCCCTCGGCGACATCAGGGGTATTGGTCCAGGCTCCAGAATAATAGCACGGGGAAGGCAGAGATATGCAAGGGTCAGCGAGGAGCTTCTGGGCAGGGTACTTGATGGTCTCGGAAACCCTATCGATGGAAAAGGACGCATAACAGGACAGCTTTATCCCATTTACAACGAGCCTATCAACCCACTGCACAGGCGCAGGATTTCAGAACCACTCGACCTCGGTATAAAGGCTATAAACACCATGCTCACTTGCGGCAAGGGGCAGAGGATCGGCATAATGGCAGGAAGCGGCGTTGGAAAGAGCGTCCTCCTCGGCATGATGGCAAGGAATACAACCGCAGATGTCAATGTCATAGCCCTGATCGGTGAAAGGGGCAGAGAGGTGCGGGAGTTTATAGAAAAAGATCTTGGTGACGAAGGACTTAAGAGGTCTGTAATTGTCGTTGCCACATCGGATACATCGCCGCTGATAAGAATAAGAGGGGCATTTGTTGCCACTGCCATTGCCGAATACTTCAGGTCTCACGGAAAAAGCGTGCTTTTTATGATGGATTCTCTAACAAGGTTTGCCATGGCACAGAGAGAGATAGGAC
The DNA here is from genome assembly GCF_036745535.1 of Dissulfurispira sp. Taxonomy (NCBI): domain Bacteria; kingdom Pseudomonadati; phylum Nitrospirota; class Thermodesulfovibrionia; order Thermodesulfovibrionales; family Dissulfurispiraceae; genus Dissulfurispira; species Dissulfurispira sp. The sequence goes on along the minus strand of NZ_DAIOFX010000002.1, from coordinate 24,375 downwards.
TTGCAGCAGGCGAGCCGCCGACAACAAAGGGCTATCCGCCGTCGGTATTCAATCTTCTTCCAAAGCTTCTTGAAAGGGCAGGCACATGCGATGGCTCAGGGACAATCACAGGACTTTATACGGTTCTTGTGGAAGGCGATGATATGAACGAGCCTATTGCCGATGCAGCCAGATCAATTCTTGACGGCCATATAGTACTTTCGAGGGAACTAGCGAACCACAACCAGTATCCTGCCATAGACGTACTGCAGAGCATAAGCAGGCTGATGAAGGATATAACAGACGACAGGCATAAGATGCATGTGGAAAAGGCTCTGGACATAATGGCTATTTATAAGAGGTACGAGGATGTAATTACCATAGGCGCTTACAAAGAAGGAACCAACCCGAAACTTGACTACGCAATAAAGATGATGGACAAACTAAGGGCATTTCTGAAACAGGACATAACAGACAAGGTTACTTTTGAGGAAGGGTTAAATGAGTTATATAGATTATTCGAGTAGCGAAAAGGTAAATGTGTTAATGAGTAAATGGGTATATGGGTTTAAATTTTTCACTCATTCACTCATTCACTCATTTACTCATTAACGCTTATGAGGACTCCCCTTGAAAGCCTTTTGAACCTTAAGATATGGAAGGAGGACGAAGCAAAGAACAGGTTTGCTGTCCTCCTTAAAGAGCTTGCAACGGAAGAAAGGCGGCTTTATGAATTGGAAGATCGGTACAGCTCTACCGGCAAAAAGTTGGAGTGTACGGATGAGCTGGTAAATATCGATGAGATAAAAAGGTTGAATGAATATCTGGAACATTTATTGATAAGGATACATCGCCAGAAAGGGATTATCCTTGAAAAGGAGAGACAGGTGGAGGATGCGAGGAAGGTGCTTGTTGAGGCTTCAAAAGAAAAGAAGATATTCGAGAAGCTCGATGAAAGACATAAGTCTGCTTTAAAGAAAGAATACAAGAGGAAGGAACAGATAGGGACAGACGAGCATGCTGTTACAGGACATCATAGAAAGAAAAGTAGCCAGTAGCCAGCGGCCAGCGGCTGGTAGCCAGGAACAAGTAACCAGTGGCCATGAATTATACAAGGCATTTTTATTTTTATTGATTACTGGCTACTTGCTCCTGGCTACTGGCTACTTTTCTTATGCGCAGCAACCTGCAGCACAACAGAGGTCTCTGCCAGCATCTCTTGAAGAGGAAAGGCTTACTATACTTAAGGCAGACATTAAGAAAGAAATCGAACGACTTGAAAAACTCAAAAAAGAGATAGAAGAAGTACAGAAGGCCTTAGATATCAAGATTCAGGAAGGACTGCTCAAAGTAGCAAAGATGTACGAAGCAATGCCTGCTGAAGAGGCAGCGAGAAAACTGGAAAAACTTGACGAAGATGTAGCGGTGATAATATTAAACTCCCTCAAGCCGAAAACTGCCGGCAAGATACTTGCTCAAATGGAAAATGACAAGGCAGCATCCCTCTCAAAGAAGATACTCATAAAAGGGAAAGTTCTGCAGGAAAAAACTTCCCGGTAGGAAAAAAAATCCCACCCGTCAACGACAGGCAAAGGCAGAAGTTAAGGTTAAGATTAGTAAATATTAAAGTTTTTTCTTTACCCTGACCTCTACCTTAACCTGTTTTTAATCGGGCATATCTCTTGCTTATCCTTTTCTCAAATCCGCATGGAGGTTAATGGATGTTTACTAATATTATGCAGCCGAACATGAATGGAGTTGGAGGAACACCCTTTGCTTCAAATATTCAGGTCAATAATATTAATGGGCAAAATGGCTTTGATACCGACAGTTTTATAAAAATCCTTACTGCCATAGTGTCCGGATTTAACGATACAGTAATGAATTTAGAAGGAGGTTTGTTTGCAGGCAAGGATTCCCAGCCGATTACTGTCGATGACGTGTCAAAGGGTTTGTTTGTGGGCAATGACGGCAATGTTGTTGCGGGAGAGACCCTTTCGGGTATTCTGCAGCAGATGATATCACAGATGCAGTTGATCGGAGTCTCCCAGCCTGTAATTGCCATAAATCAGGATAATCAAAAAACAATAGAAGTACCCAATAATCCAACTTCGCAGATACACGTTAATGTTAACGGCAATACTGCGTTGGTAAATTTCATTATGAAATCTGAGGACGGGATGCAGAAGGTTAAAGTCCATACCAATGACAATTTCAATGCCAATTCCGATGGGAACGCTTTTGTGCAGATTAAGACAATGGCAGATACAGTTAACGGACAGGAATTTCAGAATATTATTCCTAAAAACGATAAAGGGGACAGTCCCTTTTTAAAAGAGGGAATGTCCCCTTTATCCAACTCTGCTTCTGCTATGATCCGCAATATCGGCAATGATCAGCATATGCATATCAAAACAACCCTGAGCAAAAAAGATCTCGAATTTAATTTCAGCATCCTGAATAAAAAAGAAATCGAACCTGCTGTTAACATTTCCGATGCTAAAACGCATCTTGTTGTTAACGAAAAAGATGGAGGTATGATTGCCTCAGCATCACACCTTTACAATGCGCCCTATGTTAAAAATGATTCAGCAATCGTGGTAAAGGAGCCGATACATATAAGCAGACTGCATGAGCTTGGCGAGGTAATGGAAAAGACAGTAAAGGCAGGCGATAAACACCTGATAATAAAGATCGAGCCGCCTGACTTAGGAAGCATTCAGATAAAACTGGGGATGGATAACGGTATGCTGAGGGCTGATCTGAAGGTTGACTCGCCTGCTGTTAAGGATCTGTTTTCTATGGCAATCCCTCAGATAAAAACATCTCTAGAGGATTCCGGCATTAAGGTGAGCGATTTTTTTGTGGATGTGAAAGAGGATTATTATTCTGACGGCAGAAGGCAGCAGGATGATACGAATCAGCAACAACACAAACAGAATAAGGGATCTAAATCTCAGTTCTTTGATTATTTCGCATAGGAGGTGAAGTATGGGATACATGACACCAATTTTAAGCGACTCTTCGTATACAAAAACAGTTGACAGCCAGGGGAATACAAAGGTAAAGAAGGAGTTGGGCAAGGACGATTTTTTGAATTTATTGATAGCCCAGCTAAAGAATCAGGACCCGCTCAATCCAATGAAAGATCAGGAATTTATCGCGCAACTGGCAACATTCAGCAGCCTTGAGCAGGTAAGCAATATGAATAAGAACCTGGAGGAGTTTCTGAAGCAGCAGAGCTATCAGAATGCGACAGTTGCATCTACCATGATCGGTAAGGAGATAACAAGTATTGAAGGTGAAAAAGGTGTTGTGGCAAGCGTGAAGATAGAAGACAGCGGCGTTTATCTTTCAGTCAACGGCAAGAATATAGCATTTAACGATATTAAAGAGATAAAGAATCCGTCTACAGTTTAAGTAAAAGGAGATTTTAATGGGCATGATATCATCTATCTTTACAAGCGTAAGCGGTCTTATTGCAACCGAAATAGGTCTTTCAGTTGTAGGAAATAATGTTGCCAACTTGAATACAACCGGGTTTAAAAGCAGCCGCATGTTGTTCAGTGACGTGTATGGCTCAGAGCTCGACAAGATAGGTAAAGGAACGCGCTCCCATACAATCACAACACAGTTTGCGCAGGGTGCTGTTCTGAATACCAGAAATCCACTTGATTTTGCAATTAGTGGCGATGGGTTTTTTATTGTAAGGGACAGCATTAAAAATAGAGACTATTATACAAGGGCAGGAGAATTTTTCCTTGATAAAGACAGTATCATAATAAATCCCGATGGATTAAGGCTTCAGGGATACCCGGCAGATGCTGCAGGCAATATTGCACAAACCCTTAGTGATATAGAAATACTGCCCAAGAATGCTAATGGCGTACCCATAATGTCCGCGCAGGCAACGTCCAGAGCCGAGATTCAGATAAACCTCAGCGGAAGCCCCACAGAGACTATTTACCCGGCGGGAACGCTCCTCGATCCATTAGATCCTACTAAAGGCCCTGCGGCAGGCACATACAATCACAGCATTGCAATGACGGTTTATGACAGTGAAGGCAACACCCATGCTGTGCAAATCTACTTTAAGAAGACGAGTTCCACCATAGGCGTCGGCTCAACATGGGATGCCCATGTTATATGGAATTCGGGCAAAACAATTACTAATTATCGTGAGCAGATAATAAGCAATCTTACATTTGATACAAACGGAAACATGACAAGTCCGGTCGGACCTTCAAGTGTTAACCTGACATGGGATACGGATGACTGGGATGGCGATATTTCAACACCGCCGACAACGCCTGCTGCTCAGGCAGTTGCTACAGATTTTACCGGCTCAACCCAATATGGCTCTCCGTATTCCACTGTATTCCAGAATGTGGATGGTTATCCTGAAGGAGGGCTCACAAGCTTTAAACTGGATAAGGATGGCATACTTTATGGCCTTTACTCAAACGGACGGGATAAGAAAATAGCCCAGCTTGCTCTGGCAAAATTTGTAGCGCCGACAGAGCTTGAAAGAATTGGAAGGAATTTGTTTGCGGAAACTTATTGGTCAGGGCAAAGGACAGATGTAACACCAGGCACTGGGGGAGGTGGAAAGATATCCTCAAATTCCGTTGAGACGAGCAATGTTGATTTGGCAGAGGAGTTTGTGACGATGATAATGTTACAGAAGGCATATAATGCCAACAGTGTGGCATTATCTACATCGCTTGAGATGTTAAAGAGTTGGGATAATATTATTTAAACTTTCGAGCTTTAGTTAAGGAGGTTTGCCATGGGAATGTTGACATCGCTTTTTACAGGTGTTAGCGGTCTTGCTTCAAACGGACAGGGATTGTCAGTTGTAGGCGACAATATCGCCAATGCGAACACGGTAGGATTTAAGGGCAGCAGGACGGTCTTTGCGGATATCCTGAGTTCTTCGCTGGGGGGCAGCAGCGCCTTCCAGGTAGGAAGGGGTTCTTTTATTCAGAATGCCCAGGCTGTATTCGGGCAGGGCACACTCGAGACCTCATCCAATCCCCTCGATATGGCAATTGAAGGGGACGGTTTTTTTATCCTTCAGGATGCTGCCGGAGCCCAATTCTACACAAGGGCAGGGCAGTTTAATCTTGACAAAGACGGCAATATAGTCAATCCAGAGGGTCTGTTGCTGCAGGGGAAGCTGCTCACAGGAACACAGGCAGGACAGGTGAGCACCATAAATGTGGCGTCTCTGAACAGCCCGCCGAATCCAACTTCCAAGGTTAAAGTATCTGCAAACCTGAATTCGGCAACTGCTGCAAAAGACCCTCTGAGCGGTACTGCTGATTCATTCACTATAGATGCCTCAAATCAGACCATTGTATTTGAGGAAGCTGGAACTCGTCTTACCGCGACCATTAATCCTGGCACTTATGACGGCGCCGGTCTTGCCACTGCGATTCAAAATGCCTTTAATAATGCTCCCGGCAGAACTCTTGATTATACCGTAAATTACACTGTCGGTGCAGATGGCAGACCGCCACGGTTTGTAATTTCCGCTAACGGCGCTTTTACGCCTCTTTGGGGAGATGCAGACACAACGGCTGAGCAGATTCTTGGTTTCAGGTCTATTACACCTGCTGCTGCAGGCACTTCATTTACAGCCGATTATGTTGCGGTTGGTTTTGACCCCAATAAGGCTTCAAATACATCGGATTTCTCCACATCCATTACTGTTTACGATTCCCTCGGCTATGGCCATCTTATTACTGTCTACTTCAGGAAGACTGCAGAATCCGTTGATCTTGACGGTTCGGGGACGGATACCATTACTGGAAACAGATGGCACTACTATGCAGTTGTACAGTCTGCGGATAGCACTCAGGGACAGGTACAGATTGGAGCGCAGGGCTATCTCGAATTCGATACGGATGGGCGTCTTGTAAGGGATATCCAGCAGTATGGAAATACGCCGGGCGCGGCCTTTGATTTCACAGGCGGCGTAACGCAGTCCCAGACCATAGATTTCGATTTTGGTACAGGCACGGCAGCGGGTGGCAGCGGACGTGATGCAACAACCCAGTACGGCTCTGCTTCGTCTGTTATATTCCAGCAACAGGACGGATATGCCTCGGGTAGTTTGAAGAGCCTTACTATCGACAATACAGGAACAATGGTCGGGACATTCACCAACGGACAGACACTGAAGATTGCAGAGATTTATCTTGCAAGGTTTATAGCCCCTACCATGCTTACGAAACAGGGAAGAAACCTTTACACCGAATCAGCTGCTTCAGGCAGCCCGATCATAGGCTCTCCCAATACCTCAGGAAGGGGCAGGGTCATGGCAAGCTCCCTTGAGACATCAAATGTGGACCTGGCAGAAGAGTTTGTTAAGATGATTGCGTATCAGAGAGGCTTTCAGGCGAATGCGAGGGTTATTACCACTACAGACGATATGCTGACAGAATTAATGCAGCTTAAGAGATAGCAGTTAGCAGACAGCAGACAGGAAAAAATCTGGGCACAAAGGGGACTGTCCCAGATTTACGGACTGAGTGAAGTGAAGTCGTAGAATCGGGACTGTCCCCGTGAATAATAGTTGACGCTTTGACGGTTAGGTTGCGATAAAAAGCTATCTAACCGTCATTTTTTTGACCTCCATGCCCCAAATTTCTTATAATTCAATTAGTTAATCTTTGGCACAGTAATTGCACTTATAGCGTTTTTTATAACGGTGTTATGCCATAATGCTATAACACGATAAAGGCTATAATACTATAACGCTACAACGAAAATATGGAGGTATTTTATGGTTGATGAGAAAAAAGAGAAATTAGAAGGCGAAAAAGAAGGTCGGGAGCCGAAAAAGAAAAAGGGGAAGAATTTGATTTTGATTATCATTATTGCAGTTGCTGTCCTGGCCGGCGGTGCAGGTGCATTCTTCTTTTTCACAAAATCAGGCGGTAATAAGGCACAAAAGACTGAAGAGACAAAGGCTGCAGAAGGAGTAACATTTGCACTTGAGCCATTTGTCGTTAACCTAAGCGACCCGACAGGGACAAGGTTTTTAAAGGTATCTTTGCAGCTTGAGCTTACCGGGCCTGCTGTTATGGAAAAGGCAAAGACAAAGACCCCGCAGATAAGGGATGCGATTATTACGCTCCTTACAAGCAAGACATCCGATGCATTGATCTCTCCTGAAGGCAAACTGCAGCTTAAGGACGAGATAAATATAAGGATTAACCAGGTGCTTGGAGAGAACTCAGTAAAAAATGTATATCTTACGGATTTCGTAATGCAGTAAAAACAAAGTGAATGAGTAGATGGGTAAAAGAGTTTATGAGTGACTCATTAACTTATAACAAGGAGTAAAATGGAAGATATTCTTTCGCAAGAAGAAGTTGATGCGCTACTAAAAGGAATAGCAGAAGGCGCTGTAGAGACCGAGAAGGTAGAAGAGGTCTCAGGCATAAAGCCCTATGACTTTACGAGTCAGGAAAAAATCGTCAGGGGGAGAATGCCTTCCCTCGACATAGCGAACGAAAGGCTCGCCAGAAACTTCCGCCTGTCTTTGTCTGCAGCGATCAGGCGCATGGTTGATGTAACCAACGTGAATGTCAATATTACAAAGTTCTATGACTTCATGCGCGGCGTTCCTTTTCCATCGAGTATAAATGTTTTCAGGATGGAGCCGCTGAGGGGCTTTGGCCTTCTTGTGTTCGATGCACCGATGATATTCAGCCTCATTGAATTTTTCTTCGGCGGCACAGGTAAGGGCTATTACAAGCCTGAAGGCAGGGAGTTCACCCCTATAGAGCAGAAGATAATACACAAAGTGGTGATGATGTTCTTCAATGATATGCAAGAGGCATGGAAACCCATCTATCCGGTAATACCCACGTATGTGCGCTCCGAGATGAACCCGCAGTTTGTTACCATCGTTACCCCTGTGGATGTGGTGATAAAGGTCGAATTTGTCCTTGAGATCGAGGGTAAGCAGTGCCGGGCACTTCTCTGTATACCATATGGAACAGTAGAGCCGATAAAAGAAAAACTTTACAGTGCATTTTCTGCTGACAGGGATGAACTGGACATAAAGTGGCTTGAGAGATTAAAGGAAAGGCTTAAAGAGATTCCTGTAACTGTAACAGGCAGACTTGGAGATACAAGGGTCACGGTTCAGGATGTTCTTGATATGAAGGTATCGGATGTAATAATCCTCAATCAGAGGGTAGACGAAGATATCAACGTACTTGTCGAGGGAGTCCAGAAGTTTAAGGGAAGATTCGGGATTTATAAAGGCTCGTATGCATTAAAAATAACAAAGGTTGTATAAGGCGTAAAAGGCGTAAGGAGGAATGAAAATGGCAGATGAAGTAAAAAATTTGGATGTACAGGAATTTCAGGGAGAGGCGCAATCGCCTCAGGTTTCCCAGAGGGATATAAATTTTATCCTCGATGTCCCCCTTGAGCTGACCGTTGTTATCGGCAGGACAAAGATTCTCGTTCAGGAACTGCTTCAGCTCGGTCAGGGATCTGTTATCGCCCTCGAAAAACTGGCAGGAGAGCCCATGGAAGTATACGTGAACGAGAGACTGATCGGCAGAGGAGAGGTTGTTGTTGTCAATGAGAAGTTCGGCATCAGACTCACTGACATTATAAGCCCGACTGAAAGAGTGAGGCAACTTAGGTAATGGAGTGTTGGAGTGATGGAGTAATGCAACATGGAGGGTTAATTTGGGCTTTGAGTTAATTAAGGTTACAGTTGCACTGCTGATTGTCCTCGGCGGTCTGTATTTACTCCTCAGATTTCTGAAACAGAGGGTTTTACCCAATAAAGGATTGATCGAGATTGTCCAATATCAGCCCTTTGGCCCTAAAAAGGGAGTTGCAATTGTTAAGGTTTTAAAGGAGTACCTTGTTCTGGGAATTGCTGATGAAAGCATATCCATTCTGAGCAAGCCTAACCCATCGGATGTGGAAGAAGCGATGAAACAGCAGCCAGCGATTACCAGCCACCAGCCACTCGGTATAAAAGATTTTATAAAAAGAAAATTTTTTTACTCTGCCCTATTGCCTATAGTCGCGTGCCTGTTGCCTGATTTATCTTTTGCTGCACCGGCGCCTCCTCCGCCTGCCGGAGGATTCCTTGGTTTAACCACCCCTCTTGAATTGCTCTTATTCCTCACACTGCTCTCCATACTGCCTGCAATCCTTGTCATGACCACATGCTTTACAAGAATTGTTGTGGTCCTTTCCTTTCTCAGGCATGCGCTTGGAACTCCACAGGTTCCTCCCACGCAGGTAATAATTGGTCTGTCCCTCTTCATTACCCTCTTTGTCATGTCGCCTGTTGTGGACAGGATTTACGCTGATGCCTACCAGCCTTATACAAAAAAGGAGATAAATGCGGAAGAAGCCCTTAACAGGGCAGGAGTTCCGTTGAAGGAATTTATGCTGAAGCAGACCAGGGAAAAAGACCTTGCGCTTTTTTTAAAGATGTCAAAATCTGAAAGGCCTGCAACACCCATGGATCTGCCGATGAGGGTTGTTATTCCTGCCTTTGCCATTGGCGAGCTTAAAAAGGCATTTGAGATAGGCTTTCTTATATTCCTGCCCTTTTTAGTCATCGATATGGTTGTTGCCAGTGTGCTCCTCTCGATGGGTATGGTGATGCTTCCTCCTATTATGGTCTCCATGCCTTTTAAATTGCTTTTGTTCGTCCTTGTTGATGGATGGGATTTGCTGATAGGCTCGCTTGTCGGAGGGTTTAGATGACCACCGAATTGCTTAACCAGATATCGAGACAGACCTTTGAGACAATATTGCTTGTCGGCGGGCCTGTATTGCTGGTCAGCCTTATCATCGGAGTGCTGATAAGTATTTTTCAGGCAATCACACAGCTTCAGGAAATGACAATGACCTTTGTACCGAAGATAATAGCTGTTTTCATTACCCTGCTCGTTGCACTGCCGTGGATGGTTAAGGTGCTGGTTGGATTCACAAGAAGCATATTCGAGAATATACCAATGTATGTGAGGTAAGATGGAGCTTTATAACCTTATAAACACGTATGCTGAAAAGTTCATCCCCGTATTCATAAGGGTTGCTGTTATCCTCTCTTTCATTCCGTTTATCGGGGCGCGAATGACACCAATAATGGTTAGGGCAGGGCTTGCCATTGCACTGACACTGCTCCTTCTGCCTGTTGCGAATGTGAAGACAGAAAGTCCGGTAAGGGCAGTTTTTGAGGCGTTCTTTATCGGCTTTGCAATAGGGTTAACAGCAAGGATAATCCTCGGCGCTGTTGAAACGGCAGCCCAGTGGATGAGCATAGAGATGGGAATCGGCGTGGCTGCTGTTTTTAACCCCATGTTTGGCGAACAGATCGGACCCCTGAGCCTTTTTTACACATTTATTTCCATGGGGCTTTTTTTCGTACTCGATATGCATCACTATTTCATCGAGGGCATTGCGCGCAGCTTTGATATCAGCAGCGTCCAGTACAGAGGAATACTCGATTCCATAATAAAGCTCAACTCTATTTTGTTTCCGCTGGCCTTTAAAATAGCAGCCCCTGTCATTGTTGTTCAGGTATTGATCAATCTTGCCATGGGCTTTCTTTCGAGGGCACTGCCGCAGGCCAATATACTCTTTATAAGTTTTCCGCTGCTCATTGCCAGCGGGATTATTTTTATGGCGCTTTCATTGCCACTTGTATTGATGGTCGTTTCAAAGGCCTTTATGAATGTAAAGGATGCGATAATGGTCTTTACGAGGTAACAGATGCCTGAAGAGTTTGAAGAGCGAACTGAACAAGCGACGCCCCGAAGGCGTCAAAAGGCACGGGAAAAGGGCGAAATACCGAGGAGCAGGGAGCTTACAGGAATTATTCCCCTGTGGGTGGTGTTTTTGTATCTCTCCTTCGGCGGCTTTATGTTCACCTCTCTGCTTACATATATGAAGACATCGTTGAAAAGGGGTTTTGAGATTTCTTTGAACGAGGTTTCATTTATGGATGTATTCAAGACAGACATGGTACATGTTGCATTGATAATGGCCCCCTTCCTGGGGCTTATACTTTTTGTTATCGTGATTGTGCACTTTTTACAGACAGGCTTTTTGCTCTCGCCTGCTCCTTTGAGTCCGGATATTAACAGGATCAATCCTATTCAGGGGATAAAGAAATTCTTCAGTCTTAATACAATTTTCGAAACCTTAAAGGGTGTCTTGAAGGTTATTGTCCTCGGCCTTATTATTTATTTCCTTATAAAAAAGGAACTGATAAATCTCCCTTTACTTGTAGATATGGACATACAGTCAATTATGGGCTTTTCATTCAACCAGATAAGAAAGCTTTTACTTATCTCGGCTGTTGTCCTGACTGTTTTTGCAGTTGCGGATTTTGCCTACCAGAGATGGCAGTTTGAACGCAACTTGAGGATGACCAAGCAGGAAGTGAAGGAAGAATACAAAGAGGTGGAGGGCGATCCCCGTGTTAAGGCCCGGATAAAGAGCCTTCAGAGGGAGATGGCACGGAAGAGGATGATGCAGGAGGTTCCAAAGGCCGACGTGGTAATAACAAACCCCACGCATTTTGCTGTAGCGTTGAAATATGACTCGTCAAAGATGGGTGCTCCGACAATCGTTGCAAAGGGGGCCAACCTCATTGCCGAGAAGATAAAGGAAGTTGCTGCAAAAAGCGGCGTGCCTGTTTTTGAGGACAAGCCCCTTGCAAGGACTTTATTTAAGCTGAACATTGGACAGGAGATTCCCGAAACACTGTACAGGGCAGTAGCAACGATACTTGCGAATGTGTATAAACTGAAAAACAAAAAGGCAGGCCATGCTCAATAGATTATTGAGACAGAGCGATCTTGTGCTGGCAGCTGGTATTGTCGTAATCCTCGGTTTGATGATAATACCCATGCCGCCAATATTGCTGGACATGGCGCTTTCTTTCAGCATCACCCTGTCGGTTGTGGTTCTTCTTGTTTCTGCGTACAGTTATAAGCCCCTTGACTTCTCGGTATTCCCGTCAATCCTTCTCATATCAACGCTGCTCAGGCTCTCCCTGAACATAGCTGCCACAAGGCTGATACTGATGAGGGGGGATATAGGCACAGAGGCAGCAGGAAAGGTTATAAAGTCATTTGGAGAATTTGTTGTCGGCGGCAACTATGTGGTCGGCTTTGTCATATTCTTTATCCTGATCATCATAAATTTCGTGGTCATAACAAAGGGTGCAGGAAGAATCGCCGAGGTCTCTGCAAGGTTTACCCTCGATGCAATGCCGGGCAAACAGATGAGCATCGATGCCGATCTGAATGCAGGTCTTATCGACGAGACAGAGGCAAGGAGGCGGAGGCAGGAGATAAGCAGGGAGGCTGATTTCTACGGAGCTATGGACGGCGCAAGCAAATTCGTCAGGGGCGATGCCATTGCAGCCATAATCATAATGGTCATTAACATAATAGGCGGTTTTCTCATCGGCGTTTTGCAAAAAGGAATGCCAATTGCCGATGCTGCAAAGACTTACACAATCCTCACAATCGGCGACGGACTTGTTGCCCAGATACCCGCCCTTATTACATCCACAGCAGCAGGCATTATCGTGAGCCGAGCCGCCACAGAAGCCAATTTAGGCGCAGAGGTAGTAAAACAGTTACTGATAAGTCCAAAGGCATTGGGAACGGCTGCAGGCATACTGGCGTTTTTCGGTCTTATTCCGGGATTGCCGCATGTCCCATTCCTGATGCTTGCCGCAATTACGGGGACAGGCGCATATTTCTTAAGCAAGGCGGCTAAAAGGGAAAAAGAGGCTGCACCGGCCCCTGCAGAAGAAGCTAAGCCTGTGGAGACCCTCGAGTCACTACTGCCACTTGATCCCCTCGCCCTCGAAATCGGTTACGGTCTTATCCCGCTTGTGGAAGAAGGAGGCCCGCTTTTGACGAGGATCAAGGCGATCAGGAAGCAGATGGTAACAGACATGGGGTTCATCGTCCCGCCTGTTCATATAAAGGATAATCTGTCTTTAAAGCCAACGCAGTATTCTCTTCTCATCAAAGGCGTTGAGGTTGCATCTGCAGAGGTAATGATCAATAAATATCTCGCTATATCACCTGGAACAGAGAAGGTCAGAATAGAGGGTATACCAGCCAAAGACCCTACATTCGGATTGCCTGCCCTATGGATAGATGAAAGGGATGTGGAAAGGGCGCAGCTTGCCGGCTACACTGTTGTGGACGTCCCTTCTGTTATTACGACCCATCTTACAGAGGTGATAAAGAACTATGCCCATGAACTCCTCGGCAAGCAGGATGTCCAGAAACTGCTGGATAATCTTTCAAAAACGCATCCGAAGGTTGTTGAAGACCTTATCCCCGGGCTTTTGAATCTGGGTGCTGTTCAGAAGGTGCTTCAGAACCTTCTCAGGGAAAGGGTCTGCATAAGAGACCTGCAGACTATCCTCGAGACATTGTCAGATTATGCGAATGTTACCAAAGATACGGATATCCTCACGGAGTATGTGAGGCAGGCATTGGCACGGGGCATAACAAGACAGTTGCAAAACCCAGATGGTTCCGTGTCCGTTATATTGATCGACCCGAGGGTTGAGCGATCGATCATCGAGGCGGTGCAAACAACGCCGCAGGGTTCGTATCTCGCCCTCGATCCAGCAACAACCGAGAAGGTCGTTGAAGGCATACGAAAGAGTTTTGAGGAAGGCATGCAGAAGGGATACCAGCCTGTGCTTTTATGTTCTCCGGCAATAAGGAGGTTCGCGAAAAAGCTGACAGAGCGGGTTTCCGGAAGCATCATGGTGGTATCCCACGGTGAAATTGCACCGGGCACAAAGGTTTATCCGATAGGAACGGTGAAAATAGATTAAAGGGGGGGCAGATAGATGAAAATCAAGAAATTCGTTGGTCGTAGTTTTAAAGAAGCCCTTGAGACGGTGAAGAAGGAGCTCGGGCCTGACGCAATAATACTTTCGAGCAAGTCTGTAAAGACAGGGCCTTTCGGGATCATCAACAAAAATGCCGTTGAAGTCACTGCTGCCATAGACGATTCTATGGGGGATATTGCAGTAAACATTAATCCTGCTGTAAAGGCGGGATTTTCAGATGTCGAGGAGATACTGAAAGAGATAAGGGGACTAAGGGATGAGATAGGCTTCTTAAAGGAAACACTGCGGCCAATAGTGCCTGCCCTCAGGATCGGAAAGGATAAAAAGGGATTGTTCAATCTCCTCGTGAAACAGGGCGTTGATACACAGTTCGCCATAATCCTGCTCGAAAGGGCGCAGGACTCTCTGGACAGTCTCAAGGGCGTTATAAAGAATGATTTAAAGATACAGGGTATGCTGCCTGCAGAGGAGAGCGGGCTTATATTCCTCGGCCCTCCTGGCGTCGGCAAAACCACGACCATGTCAAAGGTGGCCCATTTGCTTGTATCGAAAAAGAAACCGGTAAATCTCATCTCCCTCGATGACAACAGGATAGGCTCTATGGCATACATGAAGGAGCTTTCAAAACAGATCAAGTGCCCGTTGAGGGTTATAAGAAATGTGAGTGATCTGCCGAAGATCGTATACCGTGAGATGGGAAGAGGTCCCATCCTCATCGATACGCCTGGATATGAGTATAAAGAAATACTGGAGGATATAAGGGAGATATTTCCTTCAGGGTTCCCGATGAAGAAATGCTTTCTTATGGATGCCTCCATGGATACGCAGGCAGCGCTAAAGGCATGGCAGAGGTGCAATTCCGATATGATCGATTCCATAGGTTTTACAAAGCTGGATATGGCGACACAGTATGGAAGCCTCTATAACCTTTCACTCCTTACCAGCCGTCCATTATCCTTTGTTACTACAGGTCCGGATGTCCCTGATGACATAAAGATTCCTACTCCTGAATTTCTTGCAGGTCTGATTGTCGGAGGTGTTTAATGAACGTTAATAATATCAGCGGGCCGCGGATAATTGCTGTCTCAAGCGGAAAGGGCGGTGTTGGAAAGACAAATTTCGTCGCCAACCTTGCCCTGTTCTACGCAAGCCTCAATAAGAGGGTGCTCGTACTCGATGCCGATTTAGGACTGAGCAACATAGATGTGTTATTCGGCATAGCCCCCAAATACAATCTCAAGCACGTGCTTCTGGGAGAAAAGAGGATAAAGGACATTATCGTCACAGGGCCTCTCGGGATAATGATACTTCCGGCAAGCTCGGGCATCAGAGAACTTACAAAGCTGACAGGCAGGCATAGATTAAAGCTTGTTTCGGAGCTGGATGAGTTTGATATGGCATTTGATATATTCCTGATCGATACCGGTGCAGGCATATCGGACAATGTATTGTTTTTCTGCAGTGCTGCACAGGAAACGATAGTGGTCGTAACCCCGGAGCCAACATCCATAGCCGATGCATATGCCCTGATAAAGGTGCTTTCGAGGGATTTTCAGGAAAGGCATTTCAGGATCCTCGTCAATACAGCACGGTCAGAGAAGGAGGCATTCGATACCTTCAGGAAGCTGGCAATCGTTGCTGACAAGTTCCTTAACCTCTCGATAGATTATCTCGGATATCTGCCCTTTGACCAGCATGTGAAGGATGCGATAATTGCCCAGAAGGGTTTTATAGCAATGTATCCGAACAGCAACTTCACGAAAAGGCTGGCAGCCATAGGAAAGAAGGTGCTTGATAATCCACTCAATGAGGTAAAGGGGAATATACAGTTCTTCTTAAAAAAGGCACTGAGGGTTGGGTAAGGAACTTAATTGTAGCCTGAATTGAGCGATTTTATATGTCAGGCACTGCTCAAAGACTTTAAAAAGTGTTGATTTAAGTGTATATTAGAGATAATAAATGCATTATCCATCAAGTATCCAATGTAGTAGATGACGGATACAAGATAAATGTTAATACAAGTGCGGGGTTTAAAGTCTTTTCGCCGCACCTGACATATATTTTCTAAATCATAATTGCTCAATTTGGTTATAAATTAATCAATGGGAAAAATATCAAAAAAACATAAAGTATCCGAGAAACAAAAAGAAAAAATAGTCGAGCAGTTTTTGCCGAGGGTAAAATATTATGCAAGTAAATATGCCTTTTGCCTTCCTTCCGAATTAAGCATCGAAGATTTAGTATCGGCAGGAATAGTAGGGCTCTTAGAGGCAATAGAAAGATACGACCCTTCCATGAACGTAACGCTCAGCACCTTTGCAGACTTCAGAATAAGGGGCGCCATAATCGATGAGGTCCGCTCCATGCAGTGGGCATCAAAGGATGCACGGAAGAAGCTGGAAGAGGTTAGAAAAGCCTATTCCGAACTCGAAAAGAGCTTTAACCGGATTGCCACGGATGAAGAGGTTGCGGAAAGGCTGAACATAACCCTCGACGAGCTCTACAAGACCTTATCCATAGCCAATACCATGAACATGATAAGTCTGGAGGATTTAGGAGTAAGCAAGGACGGCGAATCGCTCGATATTCTCGAATGTATATCAAAAGAGGATGAGAGGGACATGCTGGATGAGTTGAATCTAAAGGAGTTAAGGTCTGCCCTCGGCAGCGCCATAGACGAACTTCCTGAGAAAGAGAGGCTTGTGATAACACTTTATTATTTTGAAGAACTCACAATGAAGGAAATAGGCAGGGTTCTGGATATCAGCGAGTCGAGGGTCTGTCAACTGCACGGTAAGGTCCTCATTAAACTGAAAAACAGGATGGAACAGTTTAAGAATGGGTGTTAGTTGAATTATATACCTAAAATCCTATAACCTATATAACCTGTAACCTGCATTGTTTTGGGGGTAATTAATGATCAAAAACATTAAAAAACTGATCCAGAAGCTCGGTGATAAAGACCCTTCTGTAAGAAGGAGGGCTGCAGAAGATTTATCAGGAGGGGACGAGAGGGCGATATATCCACTTATTAAGGCGCTGAGCGATGAGAATGCAGGGGTTCAGGACGCCTCAATGCGTTCCCTTATCGCTATAGGGGCCAGAGATGGTTATTCAGGCGAAGTCGTTGGCTACATGGTATTACCCCTCTTAAGGGAAAACTCCTATCTTAGAAATACCGCTTTAATCATCCTCACTGCACTTGACGGAGTGGCTGTGCCGCTCCTCTATCCACTCTTAAAGGATAAGGACGATGATATCAGGAAGTTTGCCATCGACCTTATGGGAGATATAAAGAAAGGCGTCGAGCCGTCAATGATTATGCCGCTCCTCAAAGACCCTAACGCAAATGTAAGGGCTGCTGCCGCAAAGAATCTTGGTTTGCTGGGATACAGGGATTCTATTCCGGAATTGATAAAGGCGCTTAAGGATGAAGAGTGGGTCTGTTTCTCTGCACTCTATGCCCTTGGAGAACTCAAGGCCGAGGAGGCTGTAAGAGATATAGCGTCCCTCCTCGCCAACTCGTCTAAAGCGGTTTGTTTTGCCGCCATCGAGGCATTGGGAAAACTCGGTTCTGACAAGGCTGTGGATGCGCTTATAGGATATTTGCCAAAGGCGTCTGTTGATGAAGGGAGTGCGGTTATAAAGAGCCTTATCCAGATAGGGATTACCCCTGAAATGGCCGACCTGTCGGGACATCTTATAAAAATGCTCAAGGACGGCGACTGGGAGGAAAAGGAGATAGCCCTGAAGGGCATTGTTTCCTTAAACTGCCGGGAGGCAGTGCCTGTGCTGGTGGATATTGCAGGTTCTTTAGACCCGTCGTTGCCTGAAAGCGAAGAGAGGATTGCATTATTGAGGGATGCTATCAGTTCTATGGACCCGGAGGATGAATTATTGAATGTGCTCGACTCGCCTGACATGAAATACAGGGGCAAGTCTTTTGCCATAGAAATACTGGGCATTACCAGAAGCAAAAAGGCTGTCTCAAAGCTAGTCGATTATCTCGATGACATGCGGAGGGACTTAAGAAGGGCGTCTGCCGAGGCCCTCGGTGAAATAGGAGAGCCTGGATCCACGGGACACCTCCTCGAAGTATCCCAGAAGGATGTGGATGCCCATGTCAGACGCTCTGCCATAAAGGCCCTCGGCAATATACGGGCAAAGGATGCATTTAAAGCATTGATGGATCTATTAGAGGTGGAGAAGTATTATGATGTTATCGAAGAGATCGTTGAATCACTTATAAAGATAGATGCGGATATCTTTTTGGCTGATATACCAAAGTACCGCGACAATGTCCGTGAGATAATAGCGAAGACTGTATCCGATGTGGATGTTCTTTCGAAACTTGCAGATGACCAGAATAAGAAAGTGAAGGTAGCTGCAATATACGGGCTTGGACGTGCTGCAACCGACGACGCCACTGCCATGCTCATCAGTTTTTTGAGAGACAGAGATTCTGATATAAGAAAAGCAGCGGTGGTAGCTCTCGGCGAGACGCACTATTGCCCTCCTGAGTTGTTCAATGCCCTGCAGGATGACGACCCGTGGGTGCGATTTTATACCATTAAGGCAATAGCCTTCTCATGCGATAAGGAAAAGGCCATAAGCATGATAGGCACAATGCTACACGATGAATTTATCCCTGTTGTCATGTCTGCCATCGATGCAATCGGTGAAATAGGCGGAAGGGAGGCATACGAGGCATTGGCTCAGCACGAGGAACATCCCAATCCTGACGTGAGAGACAAGATAAAGGAGACGTTAAAATCTCTATGAGCTTATTAATGACCGATGATGTTTTCAAACAACTCAGGGATTTTATATACGAGAGGAGCGGCATTTTCATCCCCGATAACAAGAAATATTTTCTCGAAAACAGGCTTGGAAGAAGGGTGCAGGAAAAGAATCTCAAGGGATACGAAGACTACCTCTATATCCTGAAATACGGTTCCGATAAAAACGAGCTCAATATAATGTTTAATCTGGTGACCACCAATGAGACATTCTTTTTCAGGGAGCCGCAGCAGTTCGATGTTTTTGCCGGGGAACTTTTTAACCGCATCATAGCCGAAAATACCAAAACCGGACGTAAGGACATAAAGATATGGTCCGCAGCATGTTCAACAGGAGAAGAGCCCTATACCATTGCAATGATACTCATGGAGAAATTAGGGGCGGGTGCCCTTAGAAAAGAGATATACGCCTCTGACATCAGCGAGTCTGCTTTAAGCTCTGCAAAGTCCGGCGTTTATGGGTCGTATGCAATCAGGAATGTTCCGGAAGTGTATTTAAAGAAGTATTTTAATAGGGTCAACCAGCAGTATTCCATATCGCATAGTGTAAAATCCCTGATCAGGTTCATGAAGGTCAATCTTATAGAGGACAGAGACGTAAAAGCAGTACGCGGTGTTGATATCATATTCTGCAGGAATGTCCTCATATATTTCGATGATAAGGCAAAACAGAGGGCGGTTGCCAACCTGTACGACGCATTGAGGCCGAACGGTTATCTGTTTGTGGGCACGTCAGAAAGCCTTCACAATGTGACGAGGGCTTTCAGACCTATTGTTATTAATAAGGTAATTGTCTATCAGAAAGTATAAATAGTAAATGGGTGAATGAGTAAATGTGTGAATGGGATAGTAGAATAAATATTTTTACTCATTAACTCATCCACTCATTTACCCATTTACTATTTATTGGAGGGCTTTATGAAGATATTGGTTGTTGATGATGACAAAACCACAAGGAAATTGTTAAGTTTGTACCTCAAAGGCAAGGGATACGAGGTAATAACCGCAGAAAACGGGCTGGATGCCATGGAAAAGGTAGGAACAGAGAATATCAACTTCATCCTTACCGATATGAACATGCCTTATATGGATGGAATAGAGCTGACAAAGAACTTGAAGTCGGACCCGTCATTAAGCAACATTCCCATTGTCATGGTTACTACAGAAGCTGACGAGGATGAGAAGAAAAGGGCATTTGAAGCCGGCGCCGACGACTATTTGGTCAAACCCACCAATGCGGATCAGATAAATGAAAGCATAAAAAAGATACTTAAAAAAATGTTTAGTACAGGAGGTGTGGGTAATGTTTAACTTTGGCATCAAGGTGCTTGTGGTGGACGACTTCCCGACGATGAGGAGGATAGTGAAAAACCTTCTCAAACAAATAGGGTTTGAGAATATAGATGAGGCTGAGGACGGTGTGCAAGCACTTAATAAACTGAAAAGCGGAAATTACGGATTAGTAGTATCTGATTGGAACATGCCCAATATGGAAGGCATAGACCTCCTGAGAAATATCAGGCAGGAGGCGGAGCCGCTGAAAAATATACCATTCCTCATGGTAACTGCCGAGGCCGAAAAGGGAAAGGTTATCGAGGCAATCAAGGCAGGAGTTGATAATTATATTGTGAAACCATTTACAGCCGAGGTATTGAAAGAGAAGCTTGAAAAGATAGCAGATAAGAAAACATCTTTAAAGGCAGGATAGCTGATAAATCCTAAACAGTTTTGGATTTAGGTATTAGAAATTCGGATTTTTAGTAAGGGGGTTAAACATGGCTGGCGAGATGGATGAGATTATAAGCGAATTTGTTACAGAGGCTGAAGAAACATTAGAAAAGATCGACCCCATGTTTGTGGAGCTGGAGACAAAGGGGTATGACAAGGACATTCTCAATGAAATATTCCGGGGAATGCATACCCTTAAGGGCGCTGCAGGATTCCTGGGCTTTCAGCAGATTGTGGATGTTGCCCACAGGGCAGAGAGCATCATGAAAAGGCTCCGTGACGGCGAAGTCGCCCTTTCACGGGAATTGATGGATGTAATCCTTAAGAGCGTGGATACCTTAAGGCTTCTTATATTTCATATAAAACTCAAGGATGGAATAGAGGAAGATACATCAGACCTTTTAAGAGGGCTGGATTCTGCTCTGGAAATGGCAGTTGCAGGAGGAGAAGCAAAAGCAGAGGTTAAGGAAAAGGAAAAGATAGAGGCAAAGGAAGAGATAGAAGAAAAAGCAGAGGAAAAGGTTGAAGTGAGAGCAGAGTTACCTAAACCTTTACCTTCACCTGCTGTTGAAGAGGTGCAGCAGATAACAAAAGAGCGGGAGGTTGTCTCTACGCTCAGGGTCGATGTGTCGAGGATAGATAAGGTAATGGACCTCGCAGGAGAGATCGTGCTTGCCAGAAACAGGCTCCTTAACCTTGCTGCCAAACTCGACCTCAGCTATTCTGGAGACCCTCATGTTGAAAGCCTTCTTGAGACAACGGGATTTCTCGACAGGGTTACATCGGATTTGCAGTTAGCTGTAATGAAGATGAGGATGCAGCCCATCCAGAAGGTCTTCGGCAAGTTTCCGAGGATGGTCAGAGATATCTCGAGGAATTTAGGAAAGGACATTGATTTAGAAATATTCGGCGAAGATACAGAGGTGGATAAGACAGTCATAGAAAATATCGGCGATCCCCTTGTGCATATCATAAGAAATTCCATAGACCACGGCATAGAATCCCCTGAAGAAAGGGAAGCCAAAGGAAAGCCGAAGAAGGGCAGGATAATTATCAGTGCCTATCAGAAGGGCACGATGATTGTTATAGAGGTATCCGATGACGGAAAGGGCATAGACATTGAGTCTGTCAAGAAAAAGGCGTTGTCAAAAGGTCTGATAACAGAGGAAGAGGCGCAGAGGATGTCTGATGATGCGGCAATAAACCTTATATTCCTGCCAGGATTTTCCACAAAGGAGGTTTCCACAGAACTGAGCGGCCGCGGCGTTGGAATGGATGTCGTAAAGACAAATGTGGCAAAGCTGAATGGATATGTTGAGGTAATCACTAAAAAGGATATCGGAAGCACGTTCAAAATAAGCCTGCCGTTAACCCTTGCAATCCTTCAGGCAATGATGGTGAGAATAGGCGGCGAGTATTATGCAATACCACAGTCCATGATAGAAGAGACACTCAGGGTTAAAAAGAGCGACATAAAGGATGTAACAGGCCAGAGGGTATTGACCATACGTGGTAAGGTTTTGCCCATGTTCGAAATGTCTGAGGTGCTTGGTGTAAGGAGGATGTCCGAAATAGACCATGATAACAGCTATGTACTTGTTGCAACAGTCGGCGACAGGAGATTCTGCATATCCGTAGATGAGTTGTTAGGACAGGAAGAGATTGTTATTAAGACCATCAACGGAATAGAGTCCGAGGAGTGCGGCATCCTGGGGGCAACAATTACGGGCGATGGAAAGGTTGTTTTAATCCTCGACCTCGCAGTAGTTTCAAGAGGAATATTTAAAACGAGCAAATAAATAATTTTATGGAGGGGAATATATGCAATATATAGGTTTTACACTGAACAACAACGAATACACAATACCAATATTAAAGGTTCAGGAGATTATAAACCTGCCGTCTTTGACAAAACTGCCGCAGGCGCCCGGTTATATAGAGGGTATTGCCAATCTCAGGGGAAGAATAATACCTGTTGTGGATCTTAAGAAACTTGCCTGTTTGAACGGCGGCACTGTTGGAGAAAAGGTAATCGTCGTTACAAGCGGTCGCATTACCTTTGGAGTTCTTGTTGACAGCATAACCGGCGTGATTACGATAGAGGAGTCGGAGATAGAGCCTCCCACGGATTTTAATGCCTCCGATATTGTATCGGGGGTTGCAAAGGTCGATGATAAACTTGTCGTGATGCTCGATACAAAAAAGCTCATCCCTGTTGAGGACATGAGCATCTTTGAAGAAGAGGTGTTTGAGGTAAAGGAGGCGGGCGATAAGGTTGAGGTTGTGAAGAAAATAGAGGGGATTGGTGGAGAGATGCTCGTCAAAGAAGTGATGGATGCAAAGGACTTTTTCGAGAAAAAGGGTATAAGCTCCAACGATCCCAGATACGCCCTCCTTGATGATATAGTCGGTTTTATGAATGCCATAGCAGCGCAGGATTACGAGAAGGCTGACGAGGCTATCCAGAAAATAATGAATAAAGGCCAGAGCGATCTTTTTAAAGAGGTTGGAAAGGTTACAAGAAAACTTCACGATACCATAAGGAGCTTCAAAGAGGCAATAGATCCGAGGCTTAAGGACATGGCAATAACGGATATGCCCAGCGCAATCGACAAGCTTCAGTTTGTTATAGAAAAGACCGAAGATGCAGCAAACAAGACAATGGGCATAATCGAGAAATATATACTCGGAATGGACGACCTTGCCACGCACATAAGAAACCTCAAAGAACCCGAGGAATCTGTGAGTTATTTAAAGGATTTCAAGAATAAACTTGAGGACGATCTGACAGAGATACTTACTGCCCAGTCCTTTCAGGATATTACAGGGCAGACAATAAAAAAAGTGATTAAACTTGTGGGTGACATCGAAGAAGAGCTTGTTAAGTTGATAGCTACCTTCGGTGTAAAGATAGAACACGGGGCAAAGGCAGAGGTAACCCCTGAAAAGGTCTCACAGGCAGATGTGGATGACCTTCTGAAGGAATTCGGATTTTAATTTTAACGTTCAAGCGGTTTGAACAGTTCAAGCCGTTAACTGTCCGCCTTTGGCGGCAATATCTTAATTTTTGGGGGAGAATATGAAAAGGTATGGATTGGTTTTGGCAGTAGTTGTTATTTTTCTTTTGTCATTAAGTATCAGCGCCTATGCACAGGAAGTCAAGGTGGGGACAGGCGCTGCAGCGGCGGAGAGTATTTTGAAGCCCGTAAAAGAACATTTTGAAAAGGCAACAGGAATAAAACTTCAGATTATTGCTTCAGGACCAAAGATTGCTCTGCAGGAGCTGGAAAAAGGTACTGTTGACGCCGCAGCAGCAGGCCTTGCCTTCGATGAGTGGATGGACCTCATGAAAAAAGAGAGGGCAGAGGTTAAAGACCCGGCATCACTGCAGCAGGTGACCATCGGAAAGGATAAGATTATCGTCCTTTTACATAAAGACAATCCTGTCTCAAAGCTTTCAAAAGAGCAGTTAAAGGGCATATTCACCGGGAAAATAACCAACTGGAAGGACGTGGGCGGAAAAGATATGCCTATTATAGTCGTATGGGGCAAGCTCATTCCCGGAGTGAACAGCTTATTCGTAAAGAATATGCTTGACGGTGAATCCCAGACAAAGGATGTCCTTGAGGCAACAACAGCAGAAGATGTGAGACAGAACGTTGCATCGAATCCAGAGGCAGTAGGAATAGGACCGGCAGCAGTAGTAGATGCTACGGTTAAATCCCCTGAGACACCTGAGGTTTCGAGACCTATAATCCTTGTTACAAAGGGCAAGCCGTCTCCCAATGTTCAGAAATTAATAGACTTTATTAAAGGCGAAGGTCAGAAATATATAAAACAGTAGAAATGAATAAAGATAAAACAAAAATTAGCAGAAATAAATTCTTCATGCTAAAGAGAAGACTGTCCTTCCTCTTAAGAGAGGAAGGACAGGATGGGGGGTTTTGAAGGAAGGGGGAGAACATTATGACTATAAAG